>JAQWPD010000041.1 GCA_029245525.1 Gammaproteobacteria bacterium
TAACCCACCGTTGCCATTGCGCCCATGCGCATTAACACAGCGCCGTCACCATCAACCACGAACACCTTCCGGTGGGGCTGTGCAATGGCAAGCCCAAGCCCGAGAGTACTGGCACAACCCATAGAACCCACCATATACAGCTGGTTATCGCAATCATCAAGGGCGAACAACTCTCGACCAGTATACCCGGTGGTGGCAATAACAATATCGTGCGGGCCAGCGGCTGCTTGCACAGCCCGCAGCGCTGCGGTCCGGCTGGCAACAGGCGTTGCAGGCGTGACTACCGGCCCGGTTAACGGGCGGGGGCTTGCCGAAGACTGCAGCTTCACCGAATCAACACTGCCCTTCCGCATTACTAATGCATAAGGGCGCTGCGTTTCATTCATGTAGGTCAGTGCTCGATCCAGTGCAGGACGAATTTGCTCATCCTCGGTGGGAAAAAATTCCCAGGCTATCCGCATTAACTCAAGAAACTCAGTAGTGACCTGCCCCATCAACTCATGCTGGGGCTCATCTGCTGCACCACCGGGTTCGCCACGCAATGTGGGAATTAACAACACTGGCACTTCAAAGGTAAAGGTTAACGAGGTTAATGGGCTCACCGCGTTGCCAAGACCCGAGTTCTGGAACATGACGACGCTGCGCTGGCCCCCTAGCTGGGCACCTGCGCCAATCGCAACAGCATCACCTTCATTCGCTGCGCCAACATAACGCAAGTCTTTAGAGTCGATGACGTAATTAATAAAAGGCTTTAGATACGAGCAAGGAACACCCGTATACAAGCTAAAACCCAGATCACGAGCTGCTTCAATAAAGCCTTGTGCTTTAATCATAATTCCTGCTCATAACACAGCTTGCATGCTCGCCAAGGTGGGCAAAGCCAAGCGAACGATACTAAGAAAAACTTCCGGCCGCGACCAAATCTTCGAGACTATCAATATCGAGCCAATGCCCCGTGGTATACACCACCCGAATCTTTTCACCATCAGCCGCTAGCGCTGCCAACAAATGATACAACTTGGCTTTACGCATATCAGGCTGCGCTGCTAATTCAGCCACCTTGGCTCTGAAGCCCGGCAATGCCGGCTTTGATACTCGAATCAGCCCAGTCCACTCACCGTTGATAGCGGCCTCGTCCATAGACTCATTGGAGTCCGTGAGCAATACACGAGGGTTAAATGCCTGGCGCGAATAGGGTTCGGTGCAGCTCACATAGTCTGCTGCACGCCCTCGATTTCCTGACTCCTGCCAATTGGTATCTACAGCCACGACAAAGTCTTCCTGAGGCTCTGCAAGCTGATCCAGAATATGCCGTTTAAACAGAACGTCACCAAAAGAAACGAACAAGTTACCCTTAATATCGGTGTCAGCCCGTAGCGCTTTATCAAGCGAAATCAGTTCTCCGGTATCGGCATAATCGGTGTTATCGACATAGTGAATAGACTGCAAATCAATTTTTTCAGCCAAATACCCACGAACCACTGAAATACTTTTTATACCGGCTCCGTGATAAGCCGAAACGATATGGCTCAACAATGGTTGCCCTTGAATATCGACCATTGCTTTAGGCTTATCGACTGTCAGGTCGCCCAATGCAGACCCACGGGAGGCAGCCAGCACAATCGCTTTGGCCTGTTCACCGGTTTTTGGCAAATAGCGTTCCTCTGCTTCCTGCAATTCAGATGCGCCCTGTAAGCGAAAAATCTCCTTAACAGGAACAACCTTATCTTCAATAGCAACCAGGGTCTGATGCTCCATAAGTGCCGCCGCAGTTTCCTGATACGCGGCAATCGCTGAACGCAACATATGGTTGGCCCAAATAGCCATAGAGAAACCAGCTTCACGAAACACGTCGGTGGGAGTGGCATAGTACTTGGTCGGCACAATAATTACGGGTGAACGGTCTGCCCATTCCTTCTTAAAGGCCAGAATTTCGCTGGGATCGCGCAACGCACTGTGAATTAGAATGCCATCAGAACCTGCTTCATGATAAGCCTCAGCACGCTTCATCGCTTCGCGTAGCCCCCAACCCGCAATAAATGCTTCGACCCGTGTGATGATGCAAAAATCATCATCCTTCTGCGCGTCTTTGCCCGCTTTAATGCGACTGCAAAACTCATCGATCTCGGCAAGCTGCTGTTTCTCACCATCGATAAAACTGTTGGTCTTCGGGTATATCTTGTCTTCGATGCAAACCGCAGCAATATTGCGCTGCTCAAGCTTGTGCACCAAACGACGCACATTGTTGAAGTTGCCATAACCGGTGTCGCCATCGAGCAAAATAGGAATACTTGTGGCATCAGCCATAAACTCGAGCATTTCGAGCACCTGCGTCCAGCTCGCCTCGTTGCTGTCACGCACACCGTACTGGGCCGACATACAGAGTCCACCGGCCCACAGAGCCTTAAAACCGGCCTCTTCGCCGATTTTGGCACTGACACCGTTGTGGGCTTCAAGCAAAAACTCAAGCTCGGAAGACTGCAGTAGGCGCTTAAATTGAGTAGTTCGTTCCATCAGGGGAGTTTACCGGAGTCAAGGGCCAACTACAGCCACCAAGTAGCACTAAACCCGATAGACGTACTCTTTATCGTCATCGCGTTCAATATCCGGAGGATAACTGAGGCGCTTATCGGCATAATACTGAGCGATGTGATCGCCAGCAGATGCGGCATTGTAGGTGTAATACAAAACCCTGCGTGGACTGGTGCTGCGATTGGGCTCTGAACGATGCGGTGCGTATGAATCAAAGAAGACGGCATCGCCCGGCTCGGCCTCTATTTTTTCATACTCCAACTCAGCAATATTAGCGTCATCAAGCGGCGTCCATTCATCCCCCAACAAACCACGATTATGAAACCCCCCGGCCATTTCCAAGCAGCCATTTTCGATGGTGGTCTTGTCAATGGTGATCAATACGGTAATATGCAAATCAGCATACTTTGCCCAACCAGCCTGCACATCCTGGTGAGATTCAAACCCACCCCCACCTGGTTTTTTAAAATTAATCTTATCTTTAAAAAGTGTCGCGGGCTCACCGAATAACTGCCCGCAAGTCCCCTGCATTTTTTCGCCCGCTGCCAACGCATTAAACTGCTCATGATAAGGCAGCATATTCTCAATGCGATTTAACAGACGCTGCTTATCTTCAGTCTGCTCAAAGTACATCATCCACTTGCCGGCAGTTTCGGGCCAGGCTTCGACTTCTTCGACCCACTGCGTAATAGGCTTTATTTCACTTTTACTGAACAAACCCGGCACGACCACATAGCCCTGCTCACGGAAAAATTTAATTTGTTCGTCGGTCAACGGACCGGAAACATATTCGTCACTCATGGTGACCCCCGTAAATAAGAAGTTCTAAATTCAACATCAGATCCGACGCAACATCAACTCTGAGAACGATCATCCGCGTGATCGGTAGCACTCTTTAAGGCGCCTGAGTAGGCTTGACCATCAGCCACCGTGCGACTTAAACCAACGAGCTCCATAACCTGACTAAAGTCGAGCATATCGTCGAGCATGTTCGCCGTAGTGCCATCCGTGTTAAGCACATTCAGATAATCCTGAGCAGCCTTGGTAATAACCCGAACCATCGCACCAGGGTAAATGACCAGACTAAAGCCCAGCTCACCCAGGCGACCAGCAGGCAGTAACGGAGTTCGACCACCCTCCACCATGTTCGCCAGCAACAGCACTTTGCCAGACAAACGTTCACTCACTTGGCGCAACTGAGCCTCATCACGCGGCGCCTCTACAAACAGCATGTCTGCTCCAGCTTGAGCATAGGCCTCGGCGCGATCCAGCGCAGCATCAAAACCCTCGACGGCGACTGCATCGGTGCGGGCAATAATCAAGGTATCGCTATCAAGCCTTGAATCAAGCGCGGCTTTCAGCTTGCCAGTCATCTCGTCAACGCTAACCAGACTTTTGCCAGCCAAATGCCCACAACGCTTCGGCAAGGTTTGATCTTCTAACTGAATCGCACTGGCCCCCATGCGCTCAAACAGCTTAACTGTGCGCTGCACATTCAGCGCGTTACCAAAACCGGTGTCAGCATCAACCACCAAAGGAATATCGACGCGCTCACGCATTCTGGCAATGCTATCGCTCACTTCATTCATAGTGGTCAAACCAAGGTCAGGCCTTCCCAGCTTGGTAAAGGATACGCTGGCCCCACTCACATAGGCACAACGAAAACCTGCCTGCTCAACCATTAATGCAGTCAACGCATCGTAAACACCCGGCGCAATCAGCGGCGCTCCCTTCTTTAATTCTTGGCGTAGCTTGGCAGCGGGACTCATACGATTTCTCCTGCAGCTAAACGCTGCTTTAGCCAGGGCATTAAACCACCGGCATTAATCATATCCATCAAATAATCGGGAATTGGATCAACCGAATAATGTTTATTCTGAGTATGGTTTATCACACTGCCTGAAATGGGGGCGACACTAAGCTCATCGCCCGCCTGCACCTCGGCATAGGCCGGGAACCGCAATACCGGCACGCCAAAATTGAGTGCGTTGCGGTAAAAAATACGCCCGAAAGAAGGTGCAAGAATCGCAGCAACCTGATGATGCTTAAATGCCAGGGCCGCCTGTTCACGCGCCGAACCCACACCAAAACTCTCTCCTGCAACCACAACGTCTCCCGGCTGCACCCGTTTGGCAAACGCCGGGTCGAGTGCCTCCATGCAATGGGTGGCCATCTCTTCCATAGAACTTTTAAAATAAAGTCCGGGTGCCATTACGTCGGTATTTACCGCTTCACCAAAAACCCACGCTTTACCACTCATGGCACAGCGCTCAGCATTTCACGAGGATCAACCAACTCACCGGCAACTGCCGCTGCGGCAACACTATAGGGTGACGCCAAATAGACACTGGCCGAATTGGCCCCCATACGACCTTTAAAGTTTCGGTTGGTGGTAGACACACACACTTCATCTTCAGCAAGAATACCTGCGCCAAGAGCAGCACAAGCCCCGCAGCCGGTTGGCAGTATAATAGCGCCAGCCTGAGTAATAGCAGCCAGTGTGCCATCGACTGCGGCGGCAGTCATCACCCGCGCTGAAGCTGGAGCCACCATTAACCGCGTGCCCGGCTTCACCTTGCGGCCACGCAATACCTCCGCCACCATATGCAGATCGCTGAGCTTGGCACCCACGCAGGAACCAACATAAGCCTGATTGATTTTGGTGCCGCGATAATCGCCAACAGGACCAGAGTTAGATGGTGAATGCGGAGCCGCTATTTGCGGCTCAAGCTCGGCCGAGGAGAAATCCAACCGGTTCTTGTAAACTGCATCAGCATCACTGCACCATTCACGCACATTGGCAGCGGGCTGCTGGCCGGCGTCACGCAATGCCTGCAAAGTGACGTCATCGGGCTCAACAATACCGGTTTCGGCACCAAGTTCGGCCGCCATATTGCACAGCACGGCTCGCTCCTGCATGCCCATGGCGCGAACTGTGCTGCCACCATACTCCATAACCACGCCACCATTGTTCATGCCAAGCTCACGACATAGCTTCAGCATTATGTCCTTTGCTACAACGCCATGTTGAAACTCACCTTCCCAATTAATTCGCACAGTCTCAGGCACCGGAATCCAGATTTCACCAGTAACGGTAACGCCGGTCATCTCAATAGCGCCAAAGCCCGATATGTAGCAACCAAATGCACCGCCATGCGTCGAATGCGAATCGCCGCCACAGACGAACATCCCCGGATGCAAAAAACCTTGCTCGGCAAGCATCAGGTGACCGATGCCCTGCATATCAAAGAATTTATTAATCCCAAACTCGGTGGCAAAATCCCGGGTCAACTTTAGAATTGCCGCAGATGCAGTATCGACTGCAGGGACAAAGTGATCGGTACACAGAACAATCCGATCAGGGTCCCAGACACCCACGTCCAGTTCTTTTAACCGCGGCCAGATACGTCGCGGACCACCAGAATCAAGCAGCAAGGCAAGATCAACTCGGCAGGTTACAATTTCACCATGGCGAGGGTCGGAGCGACCCGATGCGTTGCGCACAATTTTCTCTGTAATGGTGAGGCCCATGAAAGTCCGGATAAATAATATGCAGTTGCGGGCGCTGGCCTTGGCCTAACGATTTGGCTCTAGATTCTTGCTCATTTTTTAGGGTAACAACCAGCGCTGCGACCAATCTCAGCAGCTAGCTCCGCAACAGTATCAAGTTTATCGGTAGCAGCACCAGTATTCCTGCCCAGTTCCTGTACCGCGGTTACCAGCGCACCGATCTCAAGCTGCCGCCCCCCTTCAAGGTCCTGCAACATTAGCGTCTTGTGCTCGCCCAGCAATACCGAGACATCCAGCAGCTCCTTCGGTGTCATAGACGGCGTTATGCCAAGCGATTTAGCCACCGCGACAATATCATTCATAATCTCAACAACCTCCCTGCGTAACCGATAATTAATGAACATGTCACCAGGTTTTTTACTGGTTAGCACGCTGACTAAACTGAAAGCCGCACTCGCCATTATTCGCAGCCAAAGACTGCTGCGAATGTCACTGACTACATCCGACCGTAAACCTGCATCCAAAAATGCCTGCTGAACTTGCTCTGAGCGTTTCGATTTCGACCCGTCCGGCTCACCCAGCAAAAACCGGGAGCCAAACTGGTGTTGAATAATGCCGGGACCCGTGCTGTTTATCGATGGATACGCGATACAACCAAGCGCGCGCTCAGGGCCGATGGCTGCCCAGATTGCACCGAGGGGATCGACAGCATCAAGCCAGTGATCCTCTGGGTTGTACTTGTGCTTGTGCTTATAGAAGTACCACCAGGGGATGCCCTCACAGAGCGTAACGACTGCCGTATCTTTACCCAGTAGTGGCTGCAATGAGTCAGTAATGCCAGCCAACTCCATTGAACGAACAGCAATAATAACCAGATCCTGCTCGCCTAAATCAGCAGGACAATCTGTAATCGGCAGGCTTACCTCAAGCGGGCTGTCGTCGCTCGTCAGCTTCATGCCATCCCGCCTGAGCACGGCACAAATATCGCTGCGATCAACGCAGCTGAGCTCATGATCGGTCGCCTTAAACCGAAGGGCTATCCAACCACCTATGGCCCCTAAACCATAGACACAGATTTTCATCTTTGTTTTGTCTCTGACACAAGGTCCCCTAGAACATCACAACGAAGTCTCAAAACGTTAAAATAGTGCAACTTTAAAACCAGCAATATTTGATCCGTTATAACTCGAAGACTCCTGTCATTTAAAGGATACCTTTCAACTTTTCAGCAACCTGAGCCACTTTCTCACGCGGAGGAAAACTTACTTCCTGATATTCATCAAAACGCTCGGGCACTTTAATGGTTGCATCAATGCCCATCTGCGAACCTGTAACAGGGAACCCATGATGACCTTTCGGCGCCGACGGATCCAACACGAATGCCTGTCCTGACTCATTCACAATCATGTCACTTGCAGGCATGACACGGGTTGCGATTGCCCACTCAATTGAATCCATATCGTAAGGGTCAACATCAGGCCCGACAACAATCACGATCTTTGCTGTACGCCCCCAACGACCTGCCGAACCCCATACCGCATGCAGAATATATTTACCGAACTCAGCATGTGGCTTACGCGCACCATCAACACTTAGCTGGACGATGTAGGTCATATTAGGAGTCACCACAACATCCTGCACCTCGGGCGCTTTGCGCTGTAAGTCGCTTAACACTTCGCCTTCAACTGGAACAAGTGCAATGTAATTGTGATCAAACGGCGGCACCATTTCCATGGTTGCATACCACTGAGCATTCTTACGGTGCGTAATGTGTTTTACGTCAACCATCGGAAACACCTGAATAGCATCGTAGTAACCAACTGGGTTTGAATGACGACCAATAGTCTGCTCGGCATCGGGGTGGAACACGCCTTCAATAACAAACTCGGCACCAGCTGGCACTTCCAGGTCAACGGTATCGCACTTCACCAACTCGATAGGTTCGCCTTTTAAACCGCCCGCAAAGTTGTATTCATCGGCACCAAATGGCACACCGGTTGCGGCCGCCATATGCACAACAGGATCAACCTGACAGGCAATCGCAATTTCAAGCGGTTTACCCATTGCTTTGGCTTTTGCCAGATGCAAACCAATATGGCTCATTGGCGGGTTCCAAAAACAGAAAACCGATAACATTTTCTTCTGCTCTTCTTCAGAGTAGGAACCACCGGTAGGATGCTCGGCACCAGAGAACTGAGTCAAACGATACCAGCCCACATTGCGCTCGCCCGTTTCCGGATCTTTCGTCACCACAACACCGCCGGTCACATAGGACGCCTGCTCTTTACCAAACCAGACCAAAGGCAGCTGCTTCGATAAATCGATCTCTGCCTCTTTAATAACAACCTCTTTACACGGTGCGTCAGCAGCATCAATAATCTTCGGCTCATGCCACTTGGAATTATCGCCCAAAATACCGGCATGCTTGATTTTGCATTCCAGCGGATCGGCAGTATCAATGGTCATCGCGGTTCGCTCGCGGGTACCGAAAACATTGAACATCACAGGATGCTGCGGCGTGTTGTAGCCCTTCAGGTTATTCAGCATTAACGCCGGGCCGTCCTGCTCACAGACCAAGCGCATCAGCGCCTGCATCTCATTTTCTTCACCAATTTCACAATTGAGCTCAACATCAACCTGCTTCAACTGATCCTGACTGTCCAAATGTGCCAGAAACTCACGCATATCCTTAAAAGGCATGTTTTTCACTCCGAAAATGCTTGTTATTAAGCGCAGCTTGCACGCAATGCCGGTCACCATATCAAAAAACCGGCATCGACCCTATGGTTTCAAAGGTCTTGAGCACGATGGTGTCCATTACATTTGATAGATAGCCAGCGGGTTAGACGCTTATGCCGATCCAGGAAATAACCAAGAACACACTATTTCTCTCAAAAAACTAAGGCATAAACAGCAGAAAACCGCTAAAGTGCGCCACCTAAATGACGCCAAAAGGCGTCTAAGCATAATCAATCAGCAGATTTCAGATACACCATATTTAAGGAAGGACACATGGCTGACAACGAACGTAAAGTGGCGATTGTTACGGGCTCTGCAACCGGAGTAGGTGCTGCCGCAGCAATCATGCTGGCAGAAAAAGGCTGTAACGTCGTGATCAACTACACCCGCAGCAAAGACGAAGCAGAGGCAACAACTGAAGAATGTCGCAGCCATGGCGTTGAAGCCATTGCTTTCCAGGCCGATGTTTCAGAAGACGACGATTGCCGTGCAATGGCTCAGGCTGCCGTGGATAAGTGGGGTCGCATTGACTACCTGATTAATAACGCAGCCCGCACCAAATTCAACCCCTTCCCGCAAATGGACGGGGTTAACAAGCAAGACTTTCTCGACATCTATGCCGTCAACGTTGTTGGCCCTTACCAGATGATTCGCGCCGTTGAGCCCTTCATGCGTAAAACCGGCGGCGCAGTGGTAAATGATTCATCTATCGGTGGCGTTACCGGTATTGCTTCATCAATTCCCTATGCGGCTTCTAAAGCTGCCCTGAACCTGATGACCAAATCACTGGCTCACGTACTTGGCCCTGAAATCCGGATTAACACCGTTGTACCGGGGATGATTCAGACCCGCTGGTTGAAAGGCGGCTTAGGCGATGATGCCTATGAAGCGATGCTGTCATCGACAGCTGAAGGTTTGCCACTGAAGAAAGTCGCAACAGCCGAGGAAGTGGCTGAAGTTCTGGTCTGGTTCCTGTTTGGTGCCTCTGTTGTTACCGGTGAAACCCTCATCGTTGATAGCGGTCTGCATCTGGGTCCGTTCCCGCCGTATGCGAAAGGCGAGTAATATACGCCAGCCGCACGGAATCATGACCCATAAAAGACCCCGCTACTGCGGGGTTTTTTTATGGCGTAACCTTATGACTAAAAAATCAAAGCGCTATGCAGCGTCTGCTTCAGGGGCAGATGCTCCTATAGCCCGAACTCTTCGCGGTGGCCAAAGCCTTTTGCATTATCAATAAACCGAATCCAATCGGGTTTGATGCAATAGAAATTCGCTGCTTTTAGACGTTTAGCAATGGTCTCTTCATGCTCACCGGACGGCTTTGCATAGAGTTGATCAATCTGGGGAAACTTCTTCAAGTAAAGCATCAACGCTTTCGCACGTTGCAGACCATCAACAACTCTAGCAGTGCCGCTTACCTGGACGCCATGCACATCGTGCCAATTGTCGCAGTCAGGATTAATGGTCGCGGCTACCCGGCTATTCTGCGCCATGTCTCCCCCATGATGGGTGCGGTAATCGGAGACAAAATACAGATTCAGGTCCGAGTCACTGACAAAAAAGACTGTCGCGGCCCAAGGCTTATCGTCCTGACTCGTCGCTAGTGTGAGCGTACTGTATTGCTGCAGGTACTTCTGCACCCTGGCTTTATCGTCTTTATTCACGAGCTTACCTATTCAGTGATTTAAGACTTAGGACGACCACCAGACCATCGCTTGACAAACTCGTTGTCGATATCGAAAAGATCAAGCACACGACCAACTGAATGATTAATCTGATCATCGATCGTTTTTGGCAGATTATAAAAGGCAGGCATGGGCGGAGAAATAATTGCACCCATCAATGCAGCCTCATGCATCAGTTTAGTATGACCAACGTGCAGCGGTGTTTCACGAGGCATGATCACTAACTTACGACGCTCTTTCAACACAACATCAGCTGCACGCACCAGCAGAGTATCCGCGTAAGAATTTACGATACCGGACAGCGTTTTCATCGTAGCCGGAGCGACCACCATCCCCGCGGTTTTAAATGAGCCACTCGAAATAGTTGCTGCGAGATTCTGATCGCTGTGCACCTCATCAGCCAAGGCCTCAACATCCTCTAACTTCCAGTCTGTTTCGAGCTTAATATTGAGCTTGCCGCCATTACTGACAACCAGATGAGTCTCCACATCCGGTATTTCTCGCAGCATCTCCAGCATACGAATCCCATAGATGACACCACTGGCACCAGAAATACCCACAATCAAACGCATTCGCTACACCTTTGTGTCTTTTATATTCAGGGTTTCATTAGAAACCAAGCTCAGTGATGCTGCAAGCCGCAAATGATTGATTGACCCCCTATGCCCGACGCATGGCATTAAAACCTCATAGCCGGTCAGCAGCCGGCAATATGGCGCGCCCCAAGCTATTTTCTCTGAACCCAGCCAAAAAGGGGCCGGACTGTGACGAGGCTAGACGCTATTCGAGCTGCGACCGTCACTTTGACCCACCTGACAATGTTGGTAGTCACGCTGGAAAAAACACCCTGCTAAAAAGGGTGTGTGCGCTATAACAGTTGACGATAAACCGGAAACCAGAGATTACCTACTTATACGATTCATTCTAAAGCAGGGAATGCGGGGAGCAGAAAACGTACGGCTGCGCAGAAGCAACCTGACCCGATCTCTCAAAACCCCGCATCTGGTGCAGAACCTGGCAACCCCAAGTTAAACTTCCGCAAACCAGACTCAGTATAAAAACACTAAGAAATTGCGCTTCCTACCAGCAGAATTATTGCCGCTGCAAAAAAAACAGCGCAGAGTATCAGTAATACAGCGGACTTTGGTTTTACTTGGAGCATGTTTGTAGCCTCATTCAAACAAACAAAACCTGATGTAGCATCCCCAGAATCTCTTTCACCTTGGTAAAACTGCTTGCATACTAGCAACAAATCCAATGGATTAACATAATAAAAGAAAGAAAAACAATCCGTTATATCGGGCTGACCCAGCTCTGTGCCCGCTCATGCCAAAATGCGCGGCAAACGCATGCCTGCACGCCCATTGATGGGAAAAATGAGCTGCTAAAATTGGCGGCTAACAAAGTAAACTGAGCCACAGCAACCCTGAAGATTAAACCGATGCTGCGACAAATTAAAATGGTCACCTATTCCGTCGCTAACCTGCGCAGCAATGTGGATGCATGGCAAGAGCACCTTGACTACAAGCTGATTCATGAAGGCGCAGTCGACACAAAGCTGGCGACCGCCTGGAACGCGCCAACCGCGGCCGGCAAACCTATGGCCATATTACAACCCGCAAGCGAAGAACCGGTATGGTTGCGGTTTATCGAAACCGGTCACGACCTCCCTTTTCAATACCCGCTGTACCAGGGTTGGAATGCCACAGAGATTCTGGTTCAGGATCCCGATGAACTCGCCGCGCGTTTCCGTAACTCTCCCTTCCAATTAATTGGCGGACCGCATGATTTGTACCCGAGAAAAAAATCACCGAGGGCAATTCAGGTTATAGGTCCTAGTGGTGAACTCCTTTACTTCAGCAGACTGCTGCCCGGCGGCAGCAAGTATGGTCTCAAAGGGGCAAAATCTTTCGTCGACAGAACCTTCAATGTCATTTCAGGTGGCACTGATTTAGCCGCAATGGCTTCGTTCTATCAAGAGCGGCTGGGGCTGCGCACTTACGACCCCATGACCTTTAGCATTCCGATGCTCGCCGACGTGTGCGGGGTCGCGCCAAGCACGCCTTTTAATTTGCAGATAGCAAAAATTGCCGGCCGTCGATTCATTATTGAACTGGATGAATACCCGCAGAGCGTCTCCCCGCGCCCGACCGAATCCGGGATGCTCCCCCCCGGTATGTCGATGGTGAGTTTTGCAGTGGAATCTTTGGATGTATTTCAGTTGCCTTGGAACAGCCCACCTGAAGCCATCAATTGCTTCGGGTACGCCCAACAAAGAACCGCGGTCACACAAGGTGCTGCTGGCGAATGGGTCGAACTCATTGAATCCGCAGATATGATCACAGCATGAATCAACCTCCAGCCATCAAGGAAGCGCCTTGTTTCCATTAGGTGACGACAATACGAAACTGCTGTTCCCCTTCGCAACTCTGCTGCTCATCATCTTAATATTGGGCACTTGGGTGTTGATTCAGGGTGCTGGAAGCGAGCCACAACTATCAGCCTCTGTATGCACCTTCGGAATTATTGCTGGAGAGCTGCTGCAACTTTTACCGCCTGGCACATATCTGCAGATAGCGCCGCAGTTATTTTGTGTAATGGATGACACGCCTAACTGGTACACAACCATTAGCTACATGTTTATGCATGGCGGCTGGATGCACCTTATCGGCAACTTATGGTTTCTTTGGGTATTCGGTCGTAGCGTAGAAGACTCCATGGGTCCACTGCGATTTATAGGCTTTTATCTGATCTGTGGATTAGCCGCTGCCGGACTGCAAGTCACTTTTGCCCCGGCATCCGCCATTCCTATGGTTGGCGCATCCGGTGCAATCGGTGGCATCATGGGCGCCTACCTAGTGCTTTACCCCAAAGTGCATGTAAACATGCTTATCTTTCTGGTTGTCTTTATTACGACAGTGCGTATCCCCGCCATATTCATGCTGATCTACTGGCTCGCCATCCAGTTTCTCGGCGGACTCAATAGCATAGGTAATGACGTGGGTGGGGTGGCCTTCTGGGCACATGTCGGCGGATTCGTCACCGGCATGTTACTGGTCTGGGTGTTTGTTCGCCAGGACCTGCTGCGCCAGCACCGCTATTATGGCTGGCAAGATCACGCCTAAAGCATCAATCATTGGGCAGCCCAGCTGTCCTCGGGAGAAAGGGCCCATGCCAAAGGCTATGAAAGCAGTCGTTTTCAGCACTATTGTCTGCATTAACAACCCGGCATACAGCCAATGGCACACAGTGAACAGACAGTCGATTGTGTTAGCCAAGCAAAACCCCAGTGGATATGCTCAAACACATTAAAAAAACAGCAATATGGAGCGCATGAAGTGACTAATAAGAATTTAACTCAGACACCGTCAGCGATCACCGAACCGGTCGATACCAATATTATCAACCCCGGACGTCGCAATTTTCTGACAGCCGGTGCAGTAGGTATTGCAGCTGCTTCTGCACTCCCCTCGTTAGGCTTTAGTGCTGAAGAAGATTCTCAAGCTGCCACAATCGATGGCGTGAAAATGGACCCTGCCATTGGCGCTCCATTTAACTCTCTGCGCGACTACATGAAGGCTATTAAAGATCAAGGTCTGGTATTTCATGTAAAACGTCTTGATCAGGATAACTATGAGATGACCGCGCTAATGTACAAACTGATCGATGAGTACGGTTGGTACGATGCTCCTGCCATTATGGCTGATGAAGTTAAGATCAACGGTGAGTGGGTGAAAGGGCCGGTTATTTCTAACCAACAAGGGCCTTGGGAAACAGAAGCTATTGTGTTCGGCGTTGCCAATACTCCCGGCGAGCCAGAAGTCACCTATCGACGAGCCATCAAGTACCTTGAGGGCAAGATTGAAAATGGCAACTACCCCACTATTGCCCCCGTTACTGTCAGCGCGAAAGACTCTCCATGCAAAGAGATTGTGCTCACCGGAGATGAATGCGACCTCACTAAGTATGCTTTCATTCAGAGCAATCCTGCCGATTCGCGTCGCTATGTAAATACAGGTTCCATTTACACCACCGACCCTGAAATGGGAATGAATTTTGGCACTTACCGCTGTGAATTGCGTGGACCTCGGTTATTGGGTGTTAACCCCGAACCCAATCAAACCGGCTGGAAAATGCTGATGGCGGCGAAAGAACGTGGTGAGAAAACCGCCAAAATATCCATCGCTCTTGGCCAGGATCCTATCACCTGGATCGTCAGTAGCTCGCGCGTTGTCAATCGCATTACCAATCGCGGACCTATTGATGAGCACGCAACTGTTGGCGGCCTGCGCGGTAAGGCCCTTGAATTGGTTAAGTCGGAAACCAACGACATCATGGTGCCCGCAAACAGCGAAATGATTATTGAAGGTGAAGTGTCGCTTACCGAAACTCTTCCCGAAGGCCCATTCGGTGAAATGTATGGCTACCTGGGTCTGAAGAAAAGCGAAAACTTCTTTATGACCGTTACCGCCATTACCCATCGAAAAAATCCATGGATTATCAACCAATTTACCGGGGCCACCCGAGGCTACTGCACCGGCCCCACTGCAGCACTTTACAACACCACTCTGAAAGGTTTAATCCCGGGACTCGTTGAGCTGCATTCTCCCATTGAATCAACCGGGCTCACCTTTGTAAGAATTAAAAAGACAAAGCCCGGTGAAGGTAAGAAGGCGGGTGAACGGCTGGCAAAACTTATTCCAATTTTCAAAGTGGTGGTGGTCGTTGATGAAGATGTTGACGTAATGAACACTGGTGAAGTAGGTCTTGCTATTGGCTCACGCCTGCAAGCCGAAACCGCTGTCAGTATCTTCACCGGTCGCGGTATGCCACTCGACCCGAGCTCGATCGAACGGGGCAAGTCAGGCAAGCTTGTTATCGATGCCACGCGCCAGTGGCCTGAAGAAGGTGGCCCGGACTCTTACCCCAGCATGAATCGCACACTGCTCGAAGAACAAGCCCCGCAATCGTTTGAACTGGTGAGCGAGCAATACAACAAGTACATTAAGCCAGGTCGAAAATGGAAAGGCCCGAAACGGCGTGTTTAATGCAAAACCTTAAAAGCCCGGTTTAATAAAACCGGGCTTTTTATCTCCAAAGGACTCAACTCATGACCACTCAAACTCCCACAATGGTTCGCGAAGACGGCACTTATCCCGTCAAAGAATTACGCCGCCCATTTACTATGGTAAGCGCGGTGCAAACCCGGGTGCAGGGTGTAGATGGGGCAAACCCTGGCCCTGGCATACGCAAAAATCTGGACTACATGCTCGAATGCATAGACATTGCACAAAGCAATGGTCCGCCGAGTGATCTACTAGTCTTTCACGAGTTCCCGATCACCGGCTTCGGCACTCAATGGACCAAAGAGCAACACTACAATTTGGCGCTGGAAGTACCGGGCCCCGAAGTTATGGAAGTGGCGGCCAAAGCAAAACAATATGGCTGCTATATCGTGTTCGGGACCTATGCAAAAGACCCCGCCGATTGGCCAGGACATATTTTGCATCTAATGGTGATGGTTGGCCCCGAAGGCACCGTCGTTGCGAAGCACTGGAAACAACGCAACGTGCGTGGCATGTTCCCTGGCAGTGAGCAATACACCTCGGCCATATATGATGTCTACGATCGGTTTGTCGAGATGTATGGCATTGATGCGGTGGTTCCGGTGGTGGAAACCGATATAGGTAATATCGCAATGTCAGCTGTACAGTTTGAACCGGAACTGTTTCGTTGCTTTGCACTGAAAGGCGCAGAAATTATTTGTCGCGTGGCTACCGGCGGCTTTGAGTACGAGGATATGCGTCTCACCTCATACCACAACAGCCTGTACACAATTATTGTGAATAACTCTGTCACAACTGGTGAGCGCAACCCAGGTTTCTTCGATGAGGAAGCCTACGGCGGCTCAGGACGCTCTGCTATCTTTGGCCCACGCGGGGTTGAAATTGCTACTGCCGGACCTTTTGAGTGCAAACAGTTCACAGTTATCCCAACTGCTCAGTTCAGAGCCAAACATCGCACGCCGGATGTGCACATGACATTGTACGAACCAGTATTCAGCCAGTATCGCGAGCGCTATGATCACAGCCAATATCTTGATTATCAGCCTACAGACAAACGTGATGCTTTCAGGTTCTTTAAAGAGAACTCGCGCTGGACGCATAACTGGTAGACAGTGCATAGACCAATAAAAAAGCCCGCTTATGCGGGCTTTTTTATGCTTTATTCCCGATACGACAGCAACAATGCTATTCCTTAAGCATTTCTTCGGGAAACTCTACTGTAATCATCTGTTCAAACTGCTCACGCAACTCAACATCTCCCATACCAACCGACCGTGCCAATACCACCGCCGCAGCGAGGGATGCATATACTGCAATCTCCGGCTCAATTTCCTCTGTGTCCGCCTGATCCATAATGGCGTCACAGATTTCTTCAGACCATTCAATGGCAAAGTGGTTACTGGTTTTGTCGGTCATAGTCGTATTCCGGCATATTGCAAATAAAAATTAATTGTATGTTAATGGGCTTAAAATTACCGCGTTATACGGATTCAGCGTACCTTTGCCAGCACGCATTGAAGCATTGAGCAGAACCGTGCCACAATCAGCGAAACCCTATGAGGCAAAACAATGAACTCTTCAATACTTAGAATTAGCCTAACCTTACTTATTGTGATTGTCGCCGGGTGCGCGTCGCAACCCCAGTCGAGCATCGAAGTTACCCGGTTTCACTTGAATAAGGACATAGCTCCGCAGAACATCAATATTGAACCTGCCAAAGGGGTCGACGATTCAAGCCTCGAATACCAGAGCTACGCGACGGCTGTCGCTAACGAACTGGCTGAATTAGGATTTACCTCGGTCGACGGCAATGATGCGTCTCTATTTGCTGCCGTCAAAATTTCTCGGCAAGTTCAGCAGCAAGCGCCAAAACGGTCGCCATTTTCGATTGGTATTGGCGGCGGCTCTTTCGGCAGCAGCGGCGGCGTCAGTGGTGGTGTCAGCGTTCCACTAGGCGGCTCTTCAGGCGGAGAGGCATTGGTTAACACCTTGGATGTGCAACTGATTCGGCGAGCAGAAAATGCAGTAAGCTGGGAAGGTGAGGCCATCGCTTCAAATGATGGCGACGCTGGCTTCGTATCTGTCCAGCAATTGGCCGCCGCATTGTTCAAGAACTTCCCCGGGGCATCGGGCAAAACCGTTAAGGTCATCCCCAGTCCAACTCAATCACAAAACTAATAACAAACGCTTAAGGTTGAGAATAAACTCAGGGACCTATCCGCAGCACCTGTATCGGGTCATGCGCATTGGAACTGGCGCATAGCTCTGCACCAAATGAGCAAGCCAAGATGAATGGTGCCGGAAAGAGGAGTCGAACCTCCGACCTACCGCTTACGAGGCGGTTGCTCTACCAACTGAGCTATTCCGGCATAGGGTCTTAGCGCTTGATATCTGCGTACCTGCGGGCCAGCAAATCTGCAGAAGCAGAATTCTAGCTGATTGCATCAATGGAATAAAACCTGAAAACAGCTTAACGCTCACTTGCCCGGCTGCCACCCTCGTAGACTCTCGCCCAGTTGTATATCGTGTCCATTGCCTCCGGGCCTAACAACTCTTCCGGACTAACTTGCAAGTAGTCATCCGACTTGTACTGTTCGGGGTTAGCCATATCATCTTCAGAAACCCATCCTTTTTCCAGCAACCGGTCGAGCAGACTATGGGCGGTAACATAGTGCCCTAACGGGCTGAAATGACCATCACACATATAATAAAAGCCGGGTAGCAGAGGTTGGTTGATTTCCTGATAACGGTCAAAGTTGTCGTTCAGATCAAGAAATTCAATGCCCTGCGCCGCAGTAAACTGTCTCAAACGGTTTCGCGGATACATGAGATCAATATCGCTTGGCATTTCTTCACCTATCACATCAGCGTAACGCTCTGGCAGCGATGCCGAATAGGAACTGCCAGTACTGGGCAACAACATAACCACAAACTTACTGCCATCCTTAGTGACCATCTGATTTAGGCGCTCAATGGCTAGCTCAGTATCATTCCAGGCTTGCTGCCAGACGGGGTCAGGCGGCGACTGATAAACACCCGCATGCATAAGAACATTATCCTTTGCCCACCAATAATCCTCATCGACACCCGCCTCCTGCGAGGGCGCACCGACTCCCCAAGTCCGATTAGCCACACGGCGCACACGCATAATCAACTTGTCAAGAATGAAATAAATATACGAGTAGCGACGCAGCGAGTAGTGCAGATCGCCGCCACTGCTTCGATTCATGATAAGCGACCAGGCGTTCGGGTCGGGCGCGACAAGCTCACCTTCATTATCAAACATCGGTCGTAATGATCCCCAGCCTGCTGCAGCCGTTATTAAATCTGAGTTATCTTCGACATCGTTCACCTCTAAAAATGCAAGCACCACAATATCCGGTGAGTAATTTCGGGCTTTCAGTTCGTAGGTGTAAAGCTGCTGAATACTGCCATACCCCGGCACCCCGAAATTAAGGGCGTCACCCTCAAGCAATTGCCGTGAGATTGCTGCGGCAGCTTCTTCACCGTCAGACACCTCACGCCCCATGATGAAACTGTCACCCAGCAACGCGATACGCGGCCCTTCTTTGATGGGTACAAGCGGGTATTCACGCGAAGAGCGCATACCTGCCTGATTAATTGCAATCGCTTTTATATTGAAGCAGGCATTGCTGTGACTCAATGTTGCTAAATTAGGGTCCACTTCGGAACCAAGAACCGGATGAAAACGCAGATAAGTTATGCTTTGACCAAAGCCCATCTGGATGGGCAGAATCCTACCTGCCACCTCAAGTACACCTATAAGGAAAAGCACAACAAGTGCAAATACCGCAAAGCTTTTAGTTCTGTTGCGCATGCCTTTACTCACCCGACCAGGACAGTCCGAAACCAAGATTAGCCTATTTCTCTATATAAGCCTGGCCAAATTGCAGTTCTAACCTGATGTCAATATCAGCCAAAATTCAGACGCCAGTCACTATGGCGTGCCTGCGTTCTTTTCCACTCCGCAATTCTGACCAATCAATAATGCCCATATGACCTCTGAAAAGTAACAATTGCTATGCTACCACGGCACTAAAATGGCATCATTAATCACCCTGTCACCATACGCAGTCCGCCACTAGGCTCCCGGGAAAGCACCGGACTACGACAGAGTTAACAGTATTCTGAGCTTCTACCATTATAATATTGACCTAATTTACATATATAGAGATGACCAAATCATGAGCCGCGATCCAATACCACTGTTTAAAGTTTTCGTCAGCGATGATGTGCTCAAACCCGTCAACGAAGTGCTGATGTCCGGCTATATTGGTCAGGGCCCAAAGGTTAATGAGTTTGAAGGCCTGCTCAAGAAACATGTTGGCAACGACAATCTGGTAACTGTTAACTCAGCCACTTCGGCACTGCATCTTGCGGCACATATGCTCAAGAAGCCTGACCCTGAAACCAATTGGCCCGGTCTCGAAGCTGGTGATGAAGTACTCACCTCTGCTCTGACCTGCACCGCGACCAACTGGCCGATGCTTGCCAATAATTTGGATCTTAAGTGGGTGGACGTCGATACCGAAACCTGCAACATGTGCCTCGATGACCTCGAAGCCAAAATCACCGAAAACACCAAAGTTCTTCTGCTTATCCATTGGGGCGGTTATCCGCTGGATCTGGATCGGATTAGTGAGATTTTGGATCGTGCAGAAAAACGCATCGGCTTCCGCCCGTTTGTTATTGAAGATTGTGCGCATGCCTATGGCAGCAGATACAAAGGCAAGTTGCTGGGCAACCACAACAGCATGGCTTGCTTCAGCCTGCAGGCGATCAAACACTTTACCAGTGTTGATGGCGGCTTCATTACCATGCCCAACAAGACGCTCTATAAGCGTGCCAAATTGCTGCGCTGGTACGGTATCGATCGTGAATCACCTCGCGAAGAGTTTCGCTGTGAAGCAGATGTTGAGGAATGGGGTTTCAAATTCCACATGAACGATGTCAATGCCACCATCGGTATGCACAACTACCCACATATAGACAGGCTGGTTCAGGCGTTCAAAGACAACTCTGCCTGGTATGACAAAGAACTGGAAGGCGTCGCGGGTGTTACGAACATGCGCCGCGATGACTGGGCCGATTCAGCCAGCTGGATTCACACCATTAAAGTCGAGCGGCGTGATGACTTCTCACGACACATGGAAACCCTCGGCATCATGACCAGCCGGGTTCATGAACGAAACGACAAACACTCCTGTGTAAGCCAGTACAAAACAACATTACCTAAGCTCGATGAACTGGTTAATGAAATGGTTTGTATTCCAAATGGCTGGTGGCTGTCAGATGACGACCGACAGTACGTTCTGGATTGCATCAAGAAAGGCTGGTAACAGCTGCTCTTCTGCTACTGGTCCTGCCACGGACCCGGGCTAGTTCGCACACCCTTTACTAAATCTGCAATATCGTTGGTGACGATAGCGATGCGTTGCTCAGCAATCGCGTCGCCCAATAGCGGTAGCGTTGGCAGTGGCTGGTCATCAACCAGCCCAATAATCAATAAGTAGAAATACCGCGCTGTTGTTGTACGGCGCCGGATGCGGCTTGCCAAGTTGTAATCCTCTTCAATACTGTTTTGCGTCGGCCCTTTCTGCCACAGGTGTTTGCGCACATACCAGATATCAGCCAAGCCGATCAGCCACCGCGCTATGGGGCGAGGGAAACTGTTTGCCAGCTTGTCGAAACCACCCCGAGAGAACAACAACGCACCTTCTATGGCACCCACTTCAGTAAACCCGCCGATGTGCTTGAGGTTATCGCTTTGACGATAACGGACACGGGCACCGCGATCGGCCATCAGCATTGTCAGAGCCTTGCCACTGTCATAGTCGGCCTTCTTCAAGCCCATTTTTTCCAGAGCTTCCTGATGCTCTGCTTCCAGCTCATTCCACCCGATCACTTTAAGCCCTACACCAGTGGCTTCACGGGTCTTCATAAATTCTCTGTTGTTATAAATAACAAAATAATCACAGGCAATAGTTGCACCATTTTCTGCGTAGGCATGAATACCATGCATGTGACGAAATGATGTTGGCAACGTAATGTCGTCTTCGTTGTACCAAAGCGGCAAGCACGAAGAGAACACCTCGGCCTGCTGCAGATCCTCTTGGAAATCTTCAAGAAATGGACCGACAGCAAGAATGTCGGAATCCATAAAACAAAACCAATCGGAATCGGTCCGGGCATGCAAAAAGTCGAGTGTCTCGCCATGCGGTACCATACGTTTTTCCGGCATGATCAATAATTCCAGACGATCATCTAATGCGGTAATTGCACGCAGCAAATCACACTCATCATCTGAGCAGCCATTGGCCACCATGCGATAACGACAATCAGACCACCTCAGCAGCGTTGAAATAAAGGGCGTCAAATAACGCACCGTACCGGGTGTATAAATAACGTTAAACTGCAGCTCAGATGTATTCATTAAGTTTGGCAACTGTTCGTCGCGGATAGGCAGTGGGTATAGACCTGAATATATAGCCAAAGCCATCAATTACCAAGACCAAGGCTGCGGACAACAAAAAGCCGGCGTCAAGCCGGCTCTTCAGTCACTTAGCACATTTGCTGATTAGGCTGCCGCGGCGTTGCGCACCCGAATAATGATCTCAACATCGCTCTCCACTGTACCCTGAGGCAATTCAGGCAACCCGGTGATCCGCACGGTGGGGTCATCGATATCAGTCAACTCGCCGGTATCAACATTATAAAAATGATGATGCGGGTGTGCCGTCGAATCGTAGAACATCCGTTCCGGATCAACAGCAATCTCGCGAACGATACCTTCCTTCGATAACAGGTTTAAGGTGTTATAGACGGTGGCTTTAGAAAGACGACTGCCCTTCTCTCTTAGTTCCCTGAGTATCTGTTCCGCCGACATATGGCGCGGTATGGCGAGCAATAATTCGCCAATCTCCAGACGCTGCCGCGTTGGACGAACTCCCTTATCACGCAAACGCGCTTCTAATTCTTTTTGTAACCCCAATGCAGGCTCCCCCGAATGCTGCGATAAATAGATGCATTGCTGCCCCTTGCTGACTGCTGATTCTAGCCCCCCCAGCACCAGCGCTGCAAAACTAATACGGTCAACTTGTTTCACCTTTGTCGTTAGTTTCATGAGCAAAGCGCGATAAATGACTATCGCTACTGAAGATTGTTGGTAAGACAATAGCCTCTCAATGAAGAAAATAATGCGACACTCAGCCATCTATCGGTCAACTATCTCCCCGCGGGTGCTTGGGCACTCCCTTCTCGAACTCGGCGCTGCCGTTGCCATTCTGGCAATACTCTCTGTGTCAGCACTCCCAGGATTAAGAAACCTTGCGGTAGAGGCGCAACAACGGGCCCATGGGAATGCATTTATCGACGCCGTGAGGTTCGCAAGAGAAACCGCCGCCAGCACCGGCGAGCAGATAATTGTGTGCCCGCGCAAAGAGAATATAACTTGCGGCGATAACTGGAACAGCGGCTGGGGAGTATTTCATCTCACCGCCGATAAAACCAAACCACTTCGCGAATATATTATTAACGGTTCTGCAATTCGAGTTAATGCCAATAGGCAGAAATTTGTTTTTCAGCAGCATCTGCGTGCCACCAATGGCACCATCAAATTCTGCAGCGAGCGATTAACGAATTACCTGAATGTTATTGTGAGCTACACAGGAAAAACCACCCTCACTAAAACAGAGGCCGGCGGATGTTATTAGCGCAAGACGGCAGCGGTCTGCTTGACTGCTTAATTGCGCTCACGATTATGTCGATTGGATCGCTAGGCGTGGCTGAAATGAGCATTCATCGACAACAGCTTCTGCGTACAGCAAACCAGCACGCGCTAACTCTCGAAGCCGCCTGGAATACCGCGGTGCTGCTGAGCAGCACCGGAGAATCAAGCGGCGATGCAATAACCCCAGCTGACGGCGGGTTCACTATCGCACGGCACACGGATAATGGGCATAACAGCGTTCTCGTCCAAAGGGCGCTACAGAACAACCGCATCATTTCAGTATCAATGCCCGTGCATAGTTTGAACCCGCTCAGCCAATGAACCCCAAGCACTGCCATTCGGTACCCTCGCCGAGTGGCTTTTCGCTGATCGAAGTGCTCATTGCAACAAGCATCGGATTGTTTTTGGTGGCGGGCAGCTTGCGCTTATATGCCAATATCCGTCACACAGAAAATCAGATCAATGTGCAGCTGCACCTACAGCAACGCGCAACTTTTGCACTCGATATTATTAGCCATGACTTACGCATGGCCAACTTCTGGGGGCTGCACAATAATCCTCAGCATCTAGCAACCAATAACTCAGGAGTGATCTACTGCCGCAATCAGGATGTCACAGCATGGGCATTGCAATTAACACATGCCATCGAACTCAATAGCAGCAGAGCATCGTGTATGAACAATCCCGACAAAAGTGATGGCGCCGATCGGCTAACGCTGCGACATGCATCGGTAACGCCAGAGGCTCCCGACCCGCGGTATGTGCAAATACACACCGACCATCGCTGGGGGTATCTGCACAAAAGTGGCGTACCAGACCCCACTGGTATGCATAATCCAAACAACTTCCAGCTGCTCATACACAGCTATTATCTAAGCGCCAATTCACCGACCGGGCTCCCTGAACTCCGCCGCTGGGCGCTCGGCAGCAATGCAACCATGCGCAACGAAATGGTCATGCCGGGGATCTCTGCATTGGAAGTGCGTTTTGCGTATCTGCGCGCTGGCCAGCTTGTCTGGAAAAACATCATTGATGGCCCACCACTGTTAGCGCGCATTACGCTAATTGCTGTTGGCACTCATGGCACAGAGACCCTCGAACACAAAACCTCACGAATCGTTGCCTTAAAAAATACACCAGTAGCCAGTGCATCCTATGCTCCCATAGGGGACACTGCCATCCCGCCAGGACGCGCCGCGCCGATATGAGAAGACGAGCTTTCGGGCTTGAGAGGCCAACGGGAATTGCATTGGTCGCCTGCCTGATTATATTGGCGGCACTAACCATCATTGCCATTAACGGCAATGATCGTTCTATCGTAAATGTACGCTTGGTTGACAACCAACAACGCCGCGCTCATAGCTTCATGCTGGCCGAAGCAGGCATCGAGCGGGGAATCAGCCTGCTTAGTCAGCAAGCGCTCTCATTTGACCCGGCTGTGAGACGACTGGAACGCGTGGAGCGCACTGAAGGCTCGTACGAGGTGTATTTGGTTTACAAAAACAGCGATCTGCTGTGTAAAGACGACAATAATACGATACTAAGCGAAACAAACGATACAGCCAGAAACCAGCGGCATCATTATGAAATAGTGAGTAGCGCAGAGGCAGGACGCAGCGCCTGGAGAGCCCATGCCCGGGCGGTTTCAGTATGCGACTACCCGGAAACTAAAAGATCAATTAAAATAAGCTACTGGCGACCACTCATAAAATCTGAATACAATTCCCTTCTGCAAAGACTATCGATGAAAAATGCAGAAGGTGACAGCAGTATTGAAGATGGGCACAAGCAGGTCAGCAAAGACTAACGATCAGTAGAGCGCCGGTCCTTGCCTTCAAGATCAGCAGCGCGACGACCACCGCGTTTCTTTTCCAGAAACAGGTGATCCCAAATCACCAAAGTGACACCAACAGTAATCGCCGAATCGGCCACATTAAAGGCAGGCCATGCGTAATCGCCAATGTAGATCAACAAAAAATCAATAACATGACCGTAAACTATACGATCAATAACATTGCCAATTGCACCGGCAAGCACCAGCGCCAAGCCTAATGACAACAAGCGGTGGCGAACTCTGGGCAAGTGCCACTGCCACCATAAAATCACGCCACTGATAATGGTTGCGAGACCGGTAAAAAACCAGCGCTGCCAACCAGACGCATCAGCAAACAAGCTAAATGCTGCACCGGTGTTGTGCAAGCGCACAAGATCAAAAAAAGGGAAAACACTAATTCGCTGGTACAACTGAAAGTTGTCGACAACAAGCCACTTGGTGAGCTGATCGAGCACAATGACTGCACCAACGAGCCATAACCAACGCAATGAATCAGGCCCGGAAATAGTTTGGGTATCGGTACGGCGATCAATCTGAGTATTTTCATTGACATCATGCATAGCGACGAACCTCTCCTGAGCCGTCCACGTTATCAGCACAACGACCACAAATCGACTCATGACCAGCAATGCTTCCGACATCTGGACGCCGATGCCAACAACGGCTGCACTTGTCGTTATTACTGCTCGTTACACTTACCGAGAAGCCATCGAACTCTTTAGCGTCGGATGGCTTTTGTTCCGCGTCGACAACGCGAGCCTCCGACGTAATAAACACGAACCGCAATTCTTCAGCAACGCTCTCAAGAGCTGCTTTAATCGCACCATCGGCATAAACGGTAACATCTGCCTCTAATCCTGAACCCAAAGTTCCGGCAGCACGCTGATCTTCTAGAGCCTTTGATACGCCCTCACGCACTATAATCAAACTACTCCAGTCGATATTCTGCTCCGCCACAACCGGAATATTATAAAACTGGTCAAAGAACACTGAAGCCTCCCGCTGCCCTGGTAACAACACCCAGATCTCTTCAGCAGTAAAACTTAGAATCGGAGCCAGCAACCGAACCATTGCTTCGCTTATATGGTACATCGCTGACTGAGCCGAACGCCGGGGATGGCTGTCAGCTCCCGTTGTGTAAACACGGTCTTTAATAATATCAAGATAAAACCCGCCCAACTCAACCACGCAGAAGTTATGCAATAACTGATAAGCACGATGAAACTCGTAAGCCTCATACGCCGATAAAACCGATTCCTGAAGCTGCGCCATGCGCTGCACAGCCCATTTGTCCAGCTCGACCAAATCATCAACATTAAGAAGGTTTACTGAAGGGTCGAACCCATTCAGATTGCCCAACAGAAAGCGCATCGTGTTACGCATACGCCGATATGAATCGGCAACACGCTTGAGTATTTCATCCGAAACCGTCATCTCGCCACGATAGTCAGTCGCAGAAACCCATAAGCGCAGAACGTCGGCACCAAGGCTATTGGCAACAGTCTGCGGAGCCACGGTGTTACCCAATGACTTAGACATTTTGTGGCCTTTCTCATCGACCGTGAAGCCATGAGTCAATACCTGCTTGTATGGCGCAGTGCCATTCATAGCTACCGAACTCAGTAATGAGCTTTGGAACCAACCACGATGCTGATCGGAACCTTCTAGGTAAAGATCGGCCGGGTAAACCAATTCGTCCCGACTGCTCGTAACGCAGTGATGCACCATGCCCGAGTCCATCCAAACATCCATTGTGTCGGTAGTGCGTTCGTAATGATCTGCAGTAGCGCCTAGAAACTCAGAGGGATCTGCATCAAACCAGGCATCAACACCCCCGGTGTCCATCTGGTCTGCGATAGCGTCTAACAAAGCCGGAGTATCGGGGTGCAACTCGCCAGTTTCTTTATGCACAAATAACGGCAGTGGAACACCCCAGGTACGTTGCCGTGAGATACACCAGTCTGGGCGACCCGAAACCATGCCCTCGATGCGCTGCTCACCCCATTCAGGAATCCACTCAACCCCACCAACTGCTGTTAATGCGTCATTACGTAAACGATTTTGATCCAGGCTAACAAACCACTGCGGTGTAGCGCGAAAAATGAGTGGCGTTTTATGACGCCAGCAATGTGGAAAGCTGTGAGTAAAAGCAACCTGATGAAGCAAACGGTTCTTATCCTCAAGCAGCTGAACAATGTCCTTCGCCGCTTTATAGATGTGCTGGCCACCAAAAATACTGGTGCTTTCCAGATACACACCATCACCTGCCACTGGGTTATCGAGCGGCAAATCATATTGCACTCCTACAGCAAAATCCTCCAGACCATGGCCAGGTGCCGTATGAACCGCGCCTGTGCCGGCATCGAGAGTCACATGCTCGCCAGTAATTACCGGAACAACTCGATCATAGAAGGGGTGATCAAGCTGCAATCCCTCAAGCAACAAACCCGGGAAAGTTGCCAGTACCTGTGTATCTTCGGCACCAAAACGCGCTAATGCTTCAGCGGCGAGCCCTTTGGCCAGAACCAGCCTTTCGACCTCATCATTTATGCTGGCCTCAACCAGCAGATATGGCAATTCAGGGTTCACTGCCACAGCCTGATTGGCTGGCAGAGTCCAGGCCGTGGTAGTCCAAATCGGAATCGATACTTTGCAGTCTTTTCGATCTAACTCAGTCTCGGCCTGTGCATCAACCAAACAAGAATAAAGCTCATCGGGTTGCGTTACAGGAAAACGCACATCGATAGCCACCGATTGCTTGTCCTGATACTCAACCTCGGCTTCGGCAAGTGCGGAACCGCAGTCGAGACACCAATGGACCGGTTTATAACCGCGATACAGATGCCCGTTTTCGATAATCTTCTTAAAGCCACGCACCTGATTCGCTTCGAACTGCGGATCGAGAGTTAGATAGGGGTTATCCCAATCAGCCAATACGCCAAGACGCTTGAAGTCTTCACGCTGACCATCCACCTGACGCATTGCGTAGTCACGGCAAGCCTGGCGGAACTCGGTGGCATTGAGCTTATGCCCTACCTTGCCTTTCTTCTTCTCAACCTGCAGCTCTATGGGCAGCCCATGACAATCCCAGCCGGGAATATACGGCGCATCAAACCCTGCCAAGGTACGCGACTTAACGACGATATCCTTAAGCACTTTGTTTACCGCATGACCGATATGAATAGGTCCGTTTGCGTATGGAGGTCCATCCATTAACACAAATTTCGGCCGGCCAGCTGAGCGCTTGCGAATTTCGCCATAACGATCTTCCGCATACCACTGTTTCAACATGCCGCGCTCACGATTAGCCAAATTGGCTTTCATCGGAAACGATGTGCTCGGAAGGTTCAAGGTATCTTTGTAATCTGTCACAACTTCATCCAATTCATTTAATTATGCCTTCAGACACAAGCCAGAATTTGTCTCGCTTGCGCCGCATCGACATGCATTTGTTCCCGCATGCTATCGAGATCCAGAAACTTTTCTTCATCGCGAAGTTTGCTCACAAACTCAACATCGATATATTTACCGTAGATATCAGCCGAGAACTCGAAAATATGCACTTCGAGAATAGGCTCAACACCGTTAACCGTAGGCCGCGTACCCAGACTTGCAACGGCATCCAACGGCATATTGCCAAGGCCTAACACCCGCACCGCAAATATTCCCGCCAACGGACTCAATTTTCGATTTAACTTCAAGTTTGCGGTTGGAAACCCAAGGGTATGCCCTAAACGCTGACCCGGCACCACCCTTCCCGACATCCGATATGGACTGCCAAGCATTCGGCCGGCTTTATCCAGATCACCGGCAAGCAGGGCTGACCGGATCCGGGTGCTCGACAGACGTTCGCCATCCAGTTCCACGCTGGCAACCTCTTCGACGGTAAAACCATATCGCTCACCTGCCAGAATCAAATCATTAATTGTCCCTTCGCGGTTGCGTGCAAACCGAAAATCATCGCCGACCACCAAATGCTTAACATTCAGCGTTTGCGTGAGCAACTGCCCAACGAACTCATCGGGTGCTAATGAACTCAGCGAACGCTCAAACCGGGGGCAATAGAACACATCGATGCCGAAAGCCTGTAAAGCCCTAAACTTCTCGCGGAACCGCATTAGCCGCGCGGGCGGCGTTGTGACACTGAAATACTCCTGTGGCGTCGGCTCAAACGAAAATACCAGTGCGGGCAGGCCACGATCACGGGCCGCATCCAACACGCGCCCAAGAATCAGACGATGGCCTGCATGCAGGCCATCGTACACACCAATAGTGGCTACACAACCATCGCGCAGCACTGCTGGAGTCTTGTTGGGTCGGCGGATCAGTAACATCCCGGCATCATCAATTTTAATTAGGGGCTGACCCCTATGCTATTCCAACAGCCAATTATAAGGAGTGGTTCGAAGATTTGATACGCAGATCTGAAATACGCAGTCCGATCGCGAACAACGCAGCGAGATACGCAACCGCCCCACCGAGCACCAATACACCAAGCCACCATGCTCGTGTCGCTGCAGATACCTCGTACCATTCACTTAACGGCGGAGCGAATTCGAGCAAGAGCATCGCCATCAGCGCATTCGCCAACAACAACCGCAGCAGCAAGCGCCGCCAACCGGGCAATAAATGCAGCACCCCGGCGCTCCGCAGACCTCTAAATAGGAGAAATGCATTCAAAAGTGCGCTCAATGCGGTAGCCACGGCCAGGGCCGTATGCGGACCTGGAAAATCATTCTCTAGCCATAACGAAACAAGAATCAAATTCAAAACCAGATTCGCCGCCAACGCCACCAAGCCAACCTTGACCGGTGTCTTTGCATCCTGACGAGAAAAATACCCAGGCACCAGAATTTTCACTAGCGTAAAACCAACTAAGCCAAAGGAATACGCCATCAAACTCATACGAGCCATTTCGACAGCTTCAATATCAAATAAGCGACCATAAAATATGGTGGCTATTGCTGGGCCAGCCAAGACAAAAAGCCCTACCGCTGCCGGAGTCGATATCACGGCAACTAAGCGCAACGCCCAATCCAGCGTGTGGGAAAACTCGTCCATAGAATCACCGCTAAAGTGACGCGACAAATTGGGCAATACGACAGTGGCCAACGCAATGCCAAACACGCCGAGCGGAAACTCCATTAAACGATCAGAAAAGTACAGCCAGCTAACGCTGCCCGTAATCAAAAACGTAGCAATCATCGTGTCAAACAAAATACTAATCTGCGCAACCGATGAGCCAAACAGCGCCGGCGCCATGAGCTTAACGATTCGACGCACGCCCGGATCATGCCAACCCCAGCGCGGCATGCCTAACAGTTGAATTCCGCGGAGAAATGGCAACATAAACAGCAGTTGTGCCAAGCCAGCAACAAACACGCCAACAGCCAATACAATGCCGGGATTAGAGCTGTATGGCGCGACATAGATAGAAAAACCAATAAGCACTACATTTAATAACACCGGCGCAAAAGCCGGTGCCGCAAACTTCTTATAAGTATTAAGAATGCCGCCAGCTAGAGCTGTTAACGAAATAAAAAACAGGTAAGGAAATGTAAACCGCAGCATATCGGCGGACAATGCGAACTTATCCGCACTGTCCGGAGCCGGAGAAAACAACCAGCCCATGCCAAACATCGAAATCAATATCGGCGAAGCAATAACGCCCAACGCTGTGAAGACAAATAAAATAATGCCCAGAGTGCCGGCAACGTTATTGGCTAGAGACTGCAATTCCTCATGGCTGCGCTGATCTTCATACTCGGCAAACACCGGCACAAACGCCTGAGAAAAAGCGCCTTCAGCGAAAAATCGCCGGAAGATATTAGGAATCTTGAAGGCGACGAAAAAAGCATCCATCACCAGACCGGCACCGAAGAAACGCGCATAGACCATATCGCGCGCCAGTCCGAGCACACGAGATAGGAGTGTCATAGACCCCACTACCAGAGTGGATTTGAACACCCCCCCGGCTTTTTCAGCGCCCTGTTTTGAGTTATCCGCCTCAGACACCATCAAATCCTTAAACATATGCCGAAAATTTGCGCGTCCCGAGCAACGAATTGCCTGAAGGTTCAGCCTCAGCCAGCGAAGCCTTTTCAGCTAACACCCCTGTTCGCACCTCTCACATTCCGCCTATTCTATACACTTCAGGCTGTATATAGGTGCTCAGCAGCAGCAGCTCTCTAAGAAATACGAAAAAAGGCGCAGCGCATCCCAATTCCAAGTACGGGGAAATATTGACATCAGGCTCTCAAATCTGAAGAATACGCATCCTCTATAGGGCACCGAGCACTAGCGAGGCCCGAAACGACCGCAACTGCTGCTGTCGTACACCGATTAGAATTAGCACAGGATACCCACGTGGCAAATATTAAATCAGCAATCAAGCGCGCAAAAACCAGCGAAAAGCAGCGCCAGCACAACGTTGCTTTGCGCTCCCGAATGCGCACGGCCGTCAAGAAAGTCGTTGCGGCCAGCGAAGCTGGCGATGTCGACGCTGCTAATGCCGCCTTCAAAACCGCTCAACCGGCAATCGACAGCATGGTGAACAAGGGCTTGATTCATGGCAACAAAGCTTCACGCACTAAAATTCGCCTGAACAAGCGTATCCGCGCTATCGGTGCTTGAACTCAAAATCCGCTCTAAAACGTATTCACAAAAAACCCGGCTGAGTGCCGGGTTTTTTGTGAATACGTTATTGCTACGCGAAAATAACGCAGTATCTAAATCGGGCTGTATGGCTTCTCTGCCTGCGTTTCATCAGCGGCATCCTGCTTAATCTCCTCAAGGCGCGACATGATGTCGCCGGCCAACTTACGCGTACCCTGACCACTAACCGCACTAATACGGTAAACATGCCCCTCCCACTTCAGCGCCGCGACCACGTCACTCTCTACCTGTGCGCAATCTTCGGCATCAAGTAAGTCGGCTTTGTTTAATACCAGCCAACGCTCTCGCTCCGCTAATTCAGGGCTGAATTTATCCAACTCGTTAAGAATGCTTTGAGCATCTTCAACCGGCCTGCCCGTGCCTTCCAAAGGTGCCATATCAATAACATGCAATAAAATACGGGTACGATTTAGATGACGTAAAAAGCGTGTGCCCAACCCCGCACCATCAGCCGCACCTTCAATCAAGCCAGGAATGTCAGCCATCACAAAGCTGCGATGCGCCTCCAGCGCCACCACACCTAGGTTTGGGTAGAGGGTGGTAAACGGGTAGTCGGCGACCTTAGGTCGAGCTGAGGATACCGAGCGTATTAATGTCGACTTGCCTGCATTCGGCAAACCCAGCAGACCAACATCCGCCAGCACAATCAACTCCAAACGGAGATTTCGGGCCTCGCCCTGACTGCCTGGTGTAGAACGCCTGGGAGCTTGGTTCAAACTGCTCTTGAAATGCACATTACCCAAACCACCCTTACCACCAACCGCCACAATCAAGCGATCACCATGCCCGGTAATGTCACCAATCAGTTCGCCTGTGTCATTTTCAATGACACGGGTACCGCAAGGCACAGGCACCTCCAGAATATCTCCGGATTTACCCGTGCAGTTCCGCTTGGCGCCGGCCTCACCACTCTCGGCCTGATATTTACGCGTCATGCGAAAGTCTGCCAGCGTATTTATGCCTTCATCACCAATTAGCGCAACATCTGCACCGTCGCCACCATCACCACCGTCGGGACCACCGCGAGGAATATATTTCTCGCGGCGAAAACTGGAACTGCCCGCACCACCGTCACCGGCACGAACTCGTATTGTCGCTTCATCAACAAATTTCATAGCGTCATTCTACCGCTGATTAAACATCAGCTCAGACATAAGTAACCGGAATAGCTGTTGTGTACTTCAACTCTTCCATAGAAAAACTCGAACTCACATCTGTGAATTCAAGCTTATTGATCATTGTTTTATACACCCGATCAAAACTCTGAATACTTGGCACCACCACGCGCAGCAAATAGTCCGTATCACCGCTTAGGCGATGTGCCTCGATAATTTCGGGAGTGCTGTTAACAACGTCCCTAAACAAATCAACCCAATCGGCTGCATGCCGATTAGCCCTGACAGAGACAAATACTGTGATGCCAACGTTCATCTTCTCGCGGTCCAACAATGCGACCCGGTTGCGGATGTAGCCCTGTGCCTCAAGACGCTGAATACGTCGCCAACAAGGGGTCGTCGTTAAACCCACCTGAACGGCCACCTCGGCAGCCGTCAACATAGCGTTTTGCTGCAACAGCCCTAATATCTTTCGGTCTTTAGCATCCATAGTATTTAATTCTAAAAAAATTCATTTAAACGGTAATAATTTTCCACTATTTGTTTGTATCTAGCAATATTTGCAAGCACTTTGCGCCGTAATACCTATATTCTACTGAGCAAAGCCATGGAGTGCGCCTTGCAACTTGCAACACAAACCCATCACCCGGCGCTCAGCCGTTTTCCGACAGGCAGGAGCACCCAGCTCGAAGCGTTAGTCAGCTCCGTCAGAGCATCGCTGAGCCTGCGTATTGAGGAAACAGACGAGGTGACACCTATTGTCGCCTCACAACTGCGCAGCTTCCTATCGGCCAGAGAACTGCTAAACCAAACTCAACGGCAACCCAATGCCCATCGTTACCAACGCCATGCCCTGTATCGCGATGAAGCCGGTGAGTTCACCATATTTGCGCTTATCTGGCTCCCCGGACAAGAAACTCCGATCCATGGTCATATGGCCTGGAGCGCCATGGGGCTGTATGCCGGTGAGCTAAACCTGACCCATTACGAGATCTTCGGAACACGCGCCGGGCAAATGCATCTGAAGCAAATAAGTGAGGCGGACATCAGGGAGGGAGATGTAAATTCGGTGACAGGTGACATTAATGATATTCACCGCATCCGCAACACAAGCTGCAAACCAGCTATCAGCATTCACGTTTGCGGCATGGATGTCGCAGCGGAATCACAATCTCTGAATATTTTGTTTCCGCAGTAGCCGAGACAAAACCACCGGCGCCAACAACCCTATAACTTTCCCCGAATAGCAGCAGACAAAAAAAAGCCCCGTTCGGCAAACCCGGACGGGGCTTTCTCTTTATAAGTTTCAGCGCTTAGACGGTGGCTTCAACACTGACAAACTGGCGCATCTTAGGGCCACGGCGGGTGAACTTCACGCGTCCGTCAGCTTTAGCAAACAGAGTGTAATCTTTGCCTACACCAACATTAGGGCCGGCATGATACTTAGTGCCCCGCTGACGAATAATAATATTGCCCGCAATAACTGCCTCGCCACCAAAGCGTTTCACGCCAAGGCGCTTACTCTCTGAATCGCGTCCATTGCGGGTACTGCCCGCAGCTTTCTTATGTGCCATTAATCAAGCCTCCGCGTCTTCAGCTGCCACTTTCTTAGCAGCCTTCTTAGCAGCACCACCCTTAATGCCAGTGATTTCTACCAGTGTGTATTGCTGACGATGTGTGCCCATACGCAAATAATTCTTACGACGCTTGAACTTAATCACATCAACTTTTTTGGTTTTACCCAGTTCGATAACCTTGGCTTCGACCTTGCCACCAGAGACCAATGGAGTGCCGATTTTAATATCAGCACCTTCACCGACCATCAGTACTTCGTCGAATGAGACCTTATCGCCTTCGGCGACCGGCAGTCTCTCAATTTGCAGAGTATCGCCTTTAGCGGCGCGGTACTGCTTACCGCCAGTTTTAAATACGGCGTACATTGCTGGAATGCTCCAAAATACAAAAAAGTCTCACGGCAGAAGCGCCAGGAGACCCCGAAACGAGGCGGAATTTTATAGAGTCAGGCGCAGTTAATCAATGGCTTGGGCTGATTCGGGCTGGTTATTTTACCGCTTCACCCCTATCCGCAGCCTTTGGACACCATATTTGATTGAGTTCGGCTGCAAGGCGAACGCCCGCCTGAGCCAAGCGAACATCAATTATTTGTTTAGATTCATAAATATACGAATCACTCAATACGGCCAGGTCGCCTGATTCAGCCGGCCTGTAGTCGTAGGCAACGGCTCGCAACGCCAGTGACTCCTCCACCCAGTCGGTCGGCAGGGAATCCTGCCAAGCGGCCACCTGACCCCGCGTCAAAGCCAGCAACGCGAGCCTATAGTCCTGAACACTCTGCGATTCAGACTGCAGTAACCCGGTATCCCACACAGCGTGAAGATTGGTCTTTTTGTCGCCGAGGAACACCCGAAGCTTGTTCCCGCCCAAGTCGCTGGCATAGCCCACATGCAGTGGCTGATGCACGTCAACAACAAAATGCACCAGAAATAACATTGCCACCCGGCGCTGCTCCAAGTCACTGTCAGTGCTCGCCAGCTGATCGCGGTATCTGTATATTGCGCTCAGCACATCCCCCTTGCTGCTGCGCGGTGTATCCGCGGAGAATGGCGCATTTTCAATGTTCATGTAGTGCCAAGGGCGTGTATATGCCCATTCTTTTCGATAACGAACCTTGTCCGCCCAGCTGCCTGCAGTCGAAAATGAATAACGACCGTTTAGCACTGCCAGCTCGGTTCGCGCCGGCTCACAGAGGTAAACCTCGGCCACCTCGCCTGCCAAACGGTGCCCCAGCGAGCCGAATGCATGCGCGACCCACGGGCAGACAGCCACTGCAGGCAGAAGGACTAATGCTAAAAGTTTTACACGACCGCTCATCATCGGCATTATTGACACACTTATGCATCTCGTCCAAGAACAAAATCAGGATTTCGACCTGCGCACTATCCGCAATCAGTTGGGCAATGACTGGTTCGCAATGGATGAAGAAATAATTACCCAACTGAGCAGCGACGTTGCGCTGGTTAGCAGTGTGGCTAATTATATCGTGCAAAGCGGGGGCAAGCGCTTGCGCCCGCTTCTGGTGTTGCTTTCGGCGCGGGCCTGCGGTTACCAAGGACAACAGCATGTCCGGGCTGCGGCAATTATCGAATTTATTCACACCGCAACGTTGCTGCACGATGACGTTGTTGATGAGTCGACCTTGCGACGCGGCCAGAACACAGCCAATGCCGTATTTGGCAGTTCGGCCAGCATACTCGTCGGTGATTTCCTCTATTCCCGATCATTTCAAATGATGGTGCAACTCGGCCAGATGCGCATCATGGAGATTCTTGCGGAGGCCACCAATACCATTGCCGAAGGTGAAGTGTTACAGCTCATGAACTGTAATGATCCCGATACCACCGAATCCCAATACATGGAAGTTATCAAGCGAAAAACAGCGAAGCTGTTCGACGCCGGCATGCTTATTGGCGCAATCCTGGCAGATCAAACACGCAGCGTAGAAGACGCAATGAGCCTTTATGGTCGCAAGCTTGGCACTGCATTCCAACTGGCTGACGACGCACTGGACTACAGCAGCACCAACAAAGATCTGGGCAAAAATATCGGCGATGATCTTGCCGAAGGCAAGCCAACCCTGCCATTGATTCATGCGCTTCGTAAAGGCAGTCCGGGTGAACAGGTTGCTATTCGCAATGCCATTGAAGAAGGTGGCCTCCATCAACTCGACACCATTATTGCTGCCATCGAGTCTAGCGATGCACTGGCGTACACCATGAAGCAAGCGCAAAAATCCGCGAATGAGGCAGTAGCGGCACTCGATAAAGTTCCCGACTCACCCTTTAAAGACTCGCTTATCAGGCTTGCCCACTTTGCCGCCAATCGAAGTTATTAGCAGCAGTGAGTAATGCTATTAATCTGCAAGAGCCCTCGCAAATTCTCAACGCGCAAGTCAAGCTGCGGGGCAGCTCGGATGGGTCTGCAGTTATGTGGTTTATGCGCGGCACGCAGTATGGTGTAATCGATCTCGAACCCACTCCGTTTTACAACCTGTGTAACGGCAGCTTCCAGCGAATTACACAGATGGACGAAGACCTTTTCCAGATAAAAATGCTTGAATTATCGTTCTTTACCGACCTGAATACCGGAGAACCGCTGCGGCAGTTTACCAACCCGTATAATGGAAAACTGTGTGACATGCCGAATGAGGTATTTGGTCCGAACACTGTCAGCATTAATCTTGATGGCATGCAGCCACCAGAGCACTTTCCTTTTGGCACGCTAACCTTTGACGGCGGTCTTGGTCCCGCTCACACTATCGGCGATGACCTTTGGGTTCGCGAAGAGACAAAAGTGCGAATGCGCTCAGCGAACCCTGCCTTCGGCAACTATTTCTACAACGAAATCGTCAACTACCGCGGTAGCTTTAATGAAGTCAATGACCCCGAGGTAAAAAATGCTGCAGCAACCATCGACTATCACACGACAAGCAACTTCCGTCCGTGGATGCAGATGGCCGAACTGCAAGGCAACCTTGAGTCACAGGCAACAGGCAAAAAAATAGCCAGCGTGGAAGAGTTTCCAGCCGACTATCTGTCAAAAGCAAAAAAACTATTTCCTGAATTTATCGCAGACCCAATTGCTGTTCTCGATAGTCCACCAAAGTTTCCATCGTAAGCCCGACATCGCTGTTTTTATCGCTACAATAAAAGCCTTAGTGAAACCACACTGCTGCTTATCGCAACTGATGCCAGCCGCAGACGTCATGCGAGTGCCATAACTCGCGATTTTCCAAGTGCCAAGTGCGGTGAGGAGAACACCGCCCTTATTTTATTATGCAATCTACTTATTTTCGTTTTATCGCAGCAGGGGAGTTTTGAATGTTAAACGTCAGTTTAGGCCGGTTTATATGGACATTTGTTGTGGGTTATTTTTTCTGCAGCATGTTGAATTGGGGGATAGCTGAGTTTTTGCTCAATGATTGGGCCGCACCTTATTTCGAAGGCTTTGTGCGCTCAGGCGAAGGCGCCTCGGCCGGTATCAATATTGTCAAAATGTCGGTTGGCTTTATGGTGCCATTGTTTGTTTCGGCATGGTGGTTTTCAACCATACGGGTACCGACATCTTGGGCACTGCGCGCTATTTACGTGGGCTCTATGGTTAGCTTGGCGGCGTTTTTTGGCACTTACACGTTTATTTCTGGCTGGGGTAACGTCAATTGGTGGCCCCTGATGGTGACAGCCGTCTGTGATATGGGAAGCATTGTGCCCGGCACCCTGTTAATTGCCTGGCTGCAGACCAAAGGTACGCACAAAGGTGTATAGGCAATAGTTTGAAAACTGCCAATATCTACAAAATACCGGTCTTTTTTTACTCCGCTTTGTTGCAGCTAATTGCTGCTCTATTGCGCTAGCATCAGGCTTAAAAGAGTCCGTCATGAATGCACCGGAAGACCATCAGGAACAACATGTGTCAGTTGCCTCAATGGAAGACAGTCCGGTCGAACTGCTGCATCGTGCTAGCGGACTTTCCAGGCAGCGCATAAAAGCAGCAATGAGTCAGGGAGCAGTTTGGCTAACCAGAGGAAGCAATACTCAACGACTTCGTCGTGCTAAGCGCCCGCTTCTTGCAGGAGATGAACTTCACCTTTACTACGATGCAAAAATTCTTGCCGAGGCTCCCGCTGAACCAATGCTGATCTGCGACGCTAATGGCTACTCGGTATGGCGCAAACCCTATGGCTTGCGCTCACAAGGGTCTAAATGGGGAGACCACTGCACTGTTGTACGTCAGGCCGAGCAAAAACTAAAGCCACAGCGTCCGGCATTTAGCGTGCACCGACTCGACCGTGCGGCCAACGGCCTTATTCTGGTAGCGCATTCCAGGTCTATAGCCGCTGCGCTTGCAAGCCTATTTCGTGAACGCTCCCTAGAGAAACGTTATCAGATAATTGTTTCTGGAGACTTTAGCGGTCAGCCTGATCCCATTCGAATTGAGCAAGCCCTCGACAATAAAGAGGCCATCAGCGAGGCTTCTTTTCGGCGACTTAGTGCGGATGGCATGCAGTCGTTAGTGGATGTAAGAATCGAAACAGGTCGCAAGCATCAAATTCGCAAGCTTCTGGCGTCTCTCGGATATACTATAATTGGCGACCGGTTGTATGGCAGCGGCGAAAACGATGGCGTCGACTTGCAATTGACGGCGTACCTGCTCGCATTTCGATGCCCGGTGAGCAATGAGCCTGTAGAATATCGACTGCCTGCCAAGTGGATGCCCAAGCTCGTATGAACCCCGTCGCAGACGACACCTAAATAACGCCCCTGACCTGGCATCGAGCGCGCTCGCGGTGCACCAACCGCATCAACCATAAGATCCCGCGAATCTGCTTCGCCCGCTCAGAGAGGGCTGCTGCAGCCACAATCTTATTACTCACCCGCCTCAGCGGGTCAAACACACTCTGTGCTGAAAACGCTCACCGGAACAGCGGCTTAACTCGGATCAACGCCGGTTACAAACTGTTACCAATAAACGGCATCTGCTCATCGAACTGAGCGAAATCTTCACTAGTGAGTGGCTCAAAAACCGCTTTCTGCAGTCACTGCATCGCAACACTAAGGCTGTGCAACACCATTGAAATGAAACGCGATAATTTTATGTTAAATAACAAAAAATACAGGAGCTTAATCACTGCAGCGCGTCAAGCCAAAACTAAAAAGTGTGAACTGCGTCACACATTTAGAACAGGAGCAAATGCACTATGAGTTCCAGTCATCGAATACGTGACACACGTCACACTATTTTGTTGATTAATTAAATAAGACGGGGCAACCCCGCGATAACAAAAACGCAGAGGAATAGTTATGAACACACTCAAAGCTTGGGCCCCCCTTTTAGCGGCAATGGCGCTGTTTTCACTAGTGAGCAGTAACGCTAATGCTGCAACCGTCACCGACTGCGGCACCGATGTTTGCTTCACGTATGACAATTCCACACGGTTTGGAACGGCTAACGTCGTTCAAAACGCCATTTTCTTTACACCGTCTAATTTCAAGATAAGATCCAGAAACAGTAATGGAACTCGGAGTAGGACCGCCACACTAAACATTACTATCGAGACAATTAACCCTGAATTTAGCATGTCTCAGTTCTTCCTCGAAGAACAAGGTGATTATAAACTGGACGGCGAATCCACATCGGTTAGTGCTGATGGCATGCTCGCTGTCACCAGTGGCTCAAAAACCTGCACCAACACTGTTAACCCGCTCTTCCCGAGTATGCCGTGCCGCTCAAGCAACCTCTTTTCATCCCCTGATCTGTTGGTGCAGGGTGCCCTTTCAGACTGGTCAGCCAGCTCATTTATCGATCTTGCGGACGATCCAGACTGGGGCTCTGACACGAGCGTGGTAATGACTCTTCAGAACAACCTGTACGCCAGCAGCTTTGCGTTTGGTGAGATTGCGCTCATTCAAAAGAAATTTGCCGGTGTAGGCATACGCGTGATGCCTGAAGTTCCGGTTCCTGCAGCGGTATGGTTAATGGGTTCTGCTCTTGGGGTATTGGGTATGATTCGTCGCCGCAGAACCAAGTAACTGCAAAATATCCCTAGGCATCTAACCGTCTTTTCTGGTGTAACGTAAGCCGTCGAGGAATAAAAAAATGAGAAAAGTTAATCTTAAAATATTCTTCCTCTGCCTTTTTGGGGCCGCGTTGCAGGCTAATGCGGCCACCGTGAGCCGCGAATTTAGCGGCAATGATTGCTCAGGCTATTTCGGTACCGGGTTCGACTCTTGCGCTGTGTTTGTGTATTCAGGCGATGAGAAAATTGAGCTGTCTCCAGTCATCGCTAAGTTCAATGAGGGCTTTTCTCTGAGCGACGCCAATTCCACACTGTTTCCAAGTGTTGATGGCACAGAGTTTAATTTTAATAGTCTGTCGTCGGGAAACAAAACAGGCACTTGGGATTACACAGCAGGCGTTGACGACCCTGGTGTACGCTATTGGTCGGCAAAAGCCGGCCCTAAGTTCTTGTTGTTTTGGGAAGTAGCAGACGCGGCTGTACAAACTGGCGGCGCCTGCGATGTGCCCGATGTTTACACCCTAAATTGCCTAAATATAGCGCTTGCGGTTGACACGGGTGACTGGACTACGCCGAACAATAAAAGCCTGTCACACATTACCTTTTACGATACAGCGGTGGTGCCGCTGCCTGCAGCTGCCTGGCTGTTCGGATCGGGTTTAGGACTGCTGGGTTGGATGCGCCGTAAACCCTAGTCCAGATAGGTAATGCGGCAGATCATATCGATCTTTAGAAAAGTGCGCACACAGAAAAATGAAGGTTATAAGTAAAGGCAAATCAAATGGGTCGATTAACAACATCAAAATTAGAGGCTTATGCTGATAACGCCGGCGCTCGAGTTCTTGCATGCAGCTCACTATTGTCGTCGCTTGCCCTAATGGCTTCACTGCTTCTTATGCCTCTTGGCAATGCTAATGCGGCTTCAGTTTATTACACCTTCGCAGGTATCGTCGACCAGGCTAAATTTGATTCTGCTGATTATGGCTTTAGTGTAGGTGACGTTATCAGGGGAACGATCAGAATTGATGCTACAGACACTCCCTACTCGAGCGCCTCAAATAAAAATGAATACCGAGATAACTCACTGTTCGTTCGATTTACAGTGGAAACGGCTGCGGGGGTCTTGCTCTATAGTTCAGGCACGCCGGCTGATGATATAAAGCTAAAACTCGAAAACAATAGAAGCGGTAAAGATAAATTTGAATTTGAAGATAAGTCTTCACGAGCTGCGGTTACCAGAAGCGGTGGCTACAGCAGTGCTTTCGAGAAACTAAAAATTAAGCTGGAAAATGACGACGAAAATGCTATCAACTCTGCAGTCCCGTACGGGGATGCTGATATGAGGCTTTTGGATTGGCCCGATAAGGCAGAATTTGAGCTTAGGTTCGACTCAGGCAGCGAAGATGTTAAGTTACAAGGAGACCTCTCTGCCTTTGTTGTACCGGTTCCCGCCGCAGTATGGCTGTTCGGTTCAGGCTTAGGCCTGCTGGGCTGGATGCGCCGCAAGCCAGCTTAACTTAGCCTGACAATCTTTCAGAAACCCCAGCCCAGTGCTGGGTTTTTTATGCCCGTAAAAAAATCACTGTCGCTTCTAAGCCAGCGCTTTACGCGCTCGAAAATTAGCGATTTTAGAGCGCCCATCTTCAACAATCAGGTACAAACACGGCACCATGATCAGAGTCACAAATGATGCGAAGAACACACCAAAGCCCAAAGATAATGTCATCGGCTTCAGATACTCCGATTGCGAACTGCGCTCTAACATAATAGGCAGCAAACCCACAAAGGTTGTAACTGACGTCAGAAGAATCGGACGAAACCTACTTACAGCAGCCTCTATGACGGCTCGACCTATTTCACCATGCTGATCGCGCAACTGATTTATGCGATCAATCAGCACAAGATTATCATTTATGACCACACCTGCTGCTGCAACCACACCCATAAATGAGAACATCGACATAGTTACACCGAACACCAAATGCCCCACTACCGCGCCTAGCAAGCCGAATGGCACTGCACTCATCACTAATGCCGGCTGTATGTATGAACGGAATGCTATAGCAATGAGCCCGAAGATACACAAAAAGGCCATCAGCGTAAGGCGAATCAGTTCAAGCATAAATTCACCGGCCGCATCCTGCTCGCCTTTAACCAAAAATTTTAGCCCAGGAAACTCCTGCTCAAGGCCCGGAGCAAAGTTGGCGCGTATATCGCTCACTATCTTTGTCGGATCGGCATTTTTATAATCCGTGTCCGCAACAACTTCGACAATCCGCTTTCTATCCAGCCTGCGTATAGCACTGGCGCCCTGAGTGAATTCCAAATTAGCCACACTACTAATAGGAACCTCAACGCCATTACCCAGACGAACCCGTAGGTCATTTATCTGCTCCAGAGAGCGACGGGATGTTTCAGGATAACGCAGCATAACCTTAACTTCATCACGACCTCGCGGAATGCGCTGAACCTCTTCACCAAAAAAGCCCTGCCGAACCTGCCTCGCAATCTGTTCACGATCTACATCATAGTTATCGATGCTGGACTTTGCCTTAACCAGAATTTCTGTGCGCGCTGAGCGCTGGCTGTTATTAATTCCGAATAAGCCATCATAGGTAGCAAGCTTATCCTCCACTCGCTCAGTTGCCTGCGACAAGGTATCAGCGTCATTAGCTGTAAGCCCTAATTTGATCGGTGGTTCACGATCAATTAAGTGATAATCAAATGCGTATGAATTCGTATCGGGAATAAAGCCGATACGCTGACGCCACCTGTCTGTAACATCTTCAATTGGCATGCCTCGATCTTCACCCGGCAACAACTCCATGGTAACCAGAATATTATTCTCTCGAGCGAAACTGCGGATATTCTTTACAATATCGACACCATTATTCTCTGCTGCTAACTGACTCCGCACTTGAGCAGCTGCCACTTCAATCTGATCAACCACCCCCCGTGTCGTAGAAAATGAGATACCATCAGACAGCACAACTGAAGCGATAATATTATCCCCTGGAATTAATGGATAAAATGTCTGCTTAACCCAACCACCCTGAACAAAGCTGATTAACACAAGCCAAAGCGCTATGAAGCATGAAATCGTCAGGTAACGAGCATTGACCGCACGCTCTATAAATGGGCGATATTTATCCTCACTAAAACCACTCAGCGCAGCTGCTATACGCAAGCGCAAAGCCGCCAATGAACCCGGCTTAGGGTTGTCGCTAATAGGCTTAAGATGTGACAAATGCGACGGCAGAATCAAAAATGCCTCGACCAAAGAAAAAGCCAATGCAAGGATCACCACAACGGACAGGGGCATGGTCAGCTTAGCCGCTGCGCCATCAATAAACAGCGCCGGGGAAAATGCGATCATTGTTGTCACCGCAGCGAAAACCACAGGCTTTAGAACTTTTCGAGCACCCTGATAGGCAGCTTCATTATCGCCCGAGCCCTCCTGAATCTGCACATGAATGCTTTCGCCAATAATAATGGCATCATCAACCACAATGCCCAGCACCAGAACAAAGGCGAACAATGTCATCATGTTTACCGATATAGGCGTAGAAGGAATCACAAACAGCGCACCCATGAATGACACCACGATGCCCACACAAACCCATATAGCGATTGCAGGGCGTAAGAACAGTGTGAGTAGCACAAACACCAGCACTAAGCCCATCAAACCACTACCAACCAGCATATTTGCGCGGCTACTGAATATTTCAGAGCGATCAAGCCAGATATCGAGCGAGACGCCAGGTGGAAGGTTTTTTTGGGCGGCATTGGCATAGTTGCGCACCGCCTCATTAACGCTAACAACATCGGGATTATTTCTTACCCGCACAATCAATGCCGCAGCCCGATAACCATTAAATCGACTTAAAGAATTGCTTTCTTCAAAACCATCCCGAATGGTTGCGACATCTCCCAGCAGTACACGCGTTCCATCACTGTTACGAAGCAATACAACCGCCGCATAGTCTCCCGCCGTATACGCCTGTTCATAGGTGCGTAGCGAGATATCCCCACCATCGGTGCGCACTAAACCCCCTGGCAAATTGATTGAAGAACGACGAATCGCACCGGCTATATCATCAAATGACAACTGATACTTGCGCAGCATATTTTCGGATACTTCGATTGACATTTCGGGCTGGCGAAGACCCTCAATGTTGACCTGATCTACTCCGGGTAAACTGGCTACATCATCACGTACGCGCAGCGCTATATCCCGCAAGGCTGCTTCATCAGTGTCCGCACTGAGCACTAACTCGATAACCTCTTCGCTCCACGGTGCCTCCTGTATTTGCGGTTCCTCAGCCTGCTCAGGCAAATTATCAAGTGCATCAATTCTGCCTTTAATGTCACTGAGTACCTGCTGCGTATCAAAGCCTTTAGCAACCTCAACCGCTACCCCACCGCGGCCATCTACGGCCTCTGAAGTGATCGACTTAATACCTTCGAGGTCATGAATAGCCTCTTCAATACGAATACAGATACGCTCTTCAATCTCAGCAGGACTGGCGCCGGGGTATTCAACGTTGATTTGCACCATATCCAAGGGAATACCCGGCATCACCTCCCGGTCCAACAACGGCAACGAGAGTATGCCGCCCAGCACAATTGCCATCATCAGCAAATTGGCGGCAACCTTATTTTCGATAAACCAGCGCAACACAACTATTTCTCCGCCACTTTTTTAGCAACGGTCTGATCAATTGCCCGAACTCTCAGGCCATCGACAAACACCTCGACAGGAGAAACACACACTTTATCCCCAGGATTCAAACCTTCACTAATGAACACTGTTTCGTAATCTGTGCGCAGCACATCGACCTCACGGCGACGCAGACGGCTATCAGAATCAACGACCAACACATACTCCTGGTCACGCAAAGCCATTCTTGGAAGACGATAAACACTGTCAATCTGACGACCTTCTATCTCTGCTTCGACGAACACCCCCATTGCCAAAGGCACATTAATAGTGTCGCTTTGAATTCCATAGGGGTCATCCACCCGAGCCACCCCGTACCAAACCCGGCTATCGTCATCCACTGCGCCTTCCATACGATGCAAATAGCCACTCCACTCAGCGTTACTTCCGCCAACATCGGCCTTAAAAACAACCGGAACATTTGGCAAGGCCTCATTAGTTCCCGTACCAAACGGCAAGCTGAGATAACGTAACTGCTTATCTGCGAGTGGCAGACGGATCTCTGCAATATCAGTAGAAAAAATTCGTCCGACAGACTGTCCTTTTCCAATATATTGACCAAAGTCGGCCGACGTAAATAACACACGCCCATCAAAAGGTGCTTTTATTCTAGTGCGACGCAAGTCAGCATCTGCCTGCGAAAGCGCTGCCCGTGCTGACGCGACACGAGCCTCAGCAGAAGCGACCTTGGCTTCGCGCAATGGGAATAGCCCCTGGCTCGCCAGCTCTGCCTCTGACTTTTCTATCTCCAGGTCCTCATTGGCCTCTGCAACACTGGCTGCTGCACGAATTTTTGCCAACTCATAATCGGTAGCGTCTATCTCTAATAAGGTATCGCCTTTAGTGAAATAGCCACCATTAACAAATGCTGGCGCAACACTGACCACATTACCGGGTAACTCACTCACTAGATCGATCATATACTGCGCTGCAACCTCACCTTGGCTGCTCACGGTAAGACGGATTGCCGATGGCTCAGCAGTAACAGTCCGCACTGTGAGTTGCTGTCGCTCGGGAATAATTACATCGATGGTCGGCCCCGAATTACGGATAACTGCAGCAATAACATAGGCTGCGGCAACAACCGCCAACGGTCCTAACCAACGCTTGTTACGGGTAAAAAAATGGTTCATGTCTTAGGCCCCTTAACCTGCGCATTATTTGATATGTCTTGTTCTTGCAACTCATTCAGTTTGTTAAGCAGCCATTCAAGCTCAACTTCCAGCTGACGCAAAGCTAAGTCCATAGCAGGATGAAGATGCAGTACATCTTCGGGCAGCGCCTTAAGTTCCTCGTGGCGAATAGCGACGGCATCCAGGCGCTTTTGCAATTGCTTTGCTGCCGCCAACGGATTCACCTCTCCAAGAAAGTTCAGCACGGCTATTCCCGGCTGATCAGCGGTCGCATCGACAGATAAACTCTCAAGCATTAACGTTTGAAACAGCGCCTCGCCTTTCGGAGTCACTCTATAGACGTGGCGCTCGGGACGATTGCCGTCCCGCTCTGTGCTACTGACGACAGACCCATCGTCCTCAAGCGCTCGCAATAAGCGGTAGGCATTGGATTTACCAATTGCGGCACCACTGGTGCTGTGGGTTTTCAAATATTCCACCAGCTTATAGCCGTGGAGGTTTTGCCCTCGAAGAAGCCCCAATAACAACAGTTTTTTCATACCAAAGTCTGCACATGAATAGTCATGTTATGACTATATGACCTTCTGACCCATAAAAGCAACAGAATTAGCTCAAGCTTTAGCGAAGACCCTCACCAAACTCGATGGCCATCGATCAGGCGAGCCTGCGTCTTGTGCATCGAACAGCCCGCAAAGACAAACGGTTAAAACAGGTTCCGTTATTGCGCAAAACCCTTTTGAGGTAGGTCATCCACATGCTGCCGGATAAAATCCGTCACTTTGCTAACACGCGTGTAATAGGCCGTTCCGCCATTCTGGCCACAGAGATTTCCGTCCGTTGCACTAATAACTCCCGCAACAACATCGCCATCCATCGAAACCAACAACGGACCGCCACTATCACGATGGCAAGGGCCGACCGACGATGTCAGTCGAACAACAGATCCATTTAAAGGCCGGCCAAGCCCGTCGATATCGGCAGGTATAACGCCGCGATGCAACCACTCGGGCAAACTTCTGTCCGGCAGCCTACCCCAACCCAGAATCGATCCACCAGCACCCTGTTGCAGCCAGGCCAACTCCTGATCACGGTTAATAAGCGATGCCACCGGAAGATCAAGCGGTTCACTGAGCTGCAGCAAACCGATATCATTTTGACCTGTCGGCCGGTGATACCCTGGATGCCGGATAGCACGGGTTATCGACATCTCCCTACCCTGCTTTCGATCACTGCTGCCATAAACCACAACCTTGGTTATCGCCGTGCAATGCGCGGCAGTCAGCACCCAGGTGGGGGAAATCAGCACACCACCACAGATGCCCCCATTGAGTCTGTTAACAACCACCAGCATCCATGGGTAGTTCTCACCGAATTCGCTTTTAGTAACCGGCACTCCATTCACCATAGCCTGCGTAACCGATGGCGCCGATAGCGCTAGCATCAACCCGATGGCAACACGAGCAACTATTTTTATTCGCAATACACTCAACCCAGAACTATTCATAGAGTCTTCCACTCTCTCATCCAGACGCAATCGGCAATCGGCAAGCGCCGGGCTGGAGCCTCACACACGGACTGCAGTGCTGAAGCCGCCGACCGATAAGCTCAGAATGCATTAAGACAAATCACGCTCGCCGCTCAAGCCCAGCATTGACTTATATTACAATAAGTTACATACCAAAAACCACCAGAAACATTGCAAAAATAACGCCAAAATGCTATAGTTCAAAAAATAAGAAAATAATTTTATCGTTGGTAGACGGGTAACTGTGAAATCGGCCTGAAACACGAGCATCGGGACACAGCGTTAAAATGCAAAGCCCGCAAAACAACGTCAAAAAAATTTTGAACCCATCGATTTACAGAAAACCACCAACTGTTCTTAATACAGCTATTTTATACAATCACACGGTCGATTAACTATGCCTGCCACAGAAGAATCTGATTTTGTCGCGAACCCATTTGAACTGATATCAGTTGATGAATCCAAAGCGCCCAATGGTATGGAGGGTGATAAATGGTGCAAATACATTATTAAACAAGGCACCAACGAGATCATTGGATACAGCGTCGGCAGTGCGCGTCAGGTAAAGAAAGAAGCCAAAGAAAAAGTGGTTGAACTCAATCTCCGTCGCTACGGAAAAAAGGGCCCGCCCAAAGCGAAAGGCAAAGCCGCCTAATACAAGCAGCTCCTTTCCCCTCCTCAAAACAGGATTTGCACCGTGAACACACGACGTGGTTCTGCTGCGCAACCTTTACTTGAGGAGGCTATGCGGCTTCATCAACAGGGCAATCTTGAGCAAGCCTGTAATTTCTATGCGGAGTGCCTGCAGCATGAGCCTGCCCAAACTCAGGCCTTGCGCCTGTATGGAATTGCAGCACGCGAATCCGGGCAATCGGAGCTCTCACTCAAACTGCTCATACAGCTTGCCCAGGTGCAGCCTGATAGCGTCGTTGCCTATGACGAAATGGCCCTTACCTATATGGCATCCGGACTGCTTGATGACGCAAGTCGCGCCCTGGACCACGCCCTCAATATAGAGCCAGATCACTTACGCGCACTCACTAACCAAGGTGCACTTCTGCACTTCCGCGGTCATTCTCTGGAAGCGATAAGGGCGTATAGGAAAGCCTTGCACGTTGCACCTACGGATATTGAAACCCGCTGCAACCTGGCTAAAGCTCTAGCCGACACAGGTGATGCGGAGCAAGGGTTGATAGAATGCCAAACTGCAATAGACGAGTCTGACGAACACCCGCTCGCAGTGTCAGTGAAAGCCACCATACTCGCTGATATCGGGCAGCATAAAGAAGCGGTGGAGTTGTTTGAGTCGCTGCGAGAGTATGCCAGCTTTGATGAATCGATACTGATCAATCTTGGCTTCAGCTATCAGCAGACGGGTGCGGCTTCCGCCGCTCTAAAAACATGGCGAGAAGCTGTTGATATAAACCCACATAACGCCCGGGCTGTTTCAGATCTTGCCTATGGACTCATCGTTAAAAACGACGGCCGCTTGGCGCGTGAACTGTGCGAAGGCTTTCTGCTGCGACATCCCGGCGAACCGCTTGTCGTTGCTGCTCTGGCGTATGCGCTTGCTGCAACTAATGATGAAAGCTACCAGCAGCTATTGGATTATCAAAACCTGGTACACGCCACACCTATCACCCTGCCGGACACTTATACGTCTATTGCCCAATTCAATGCGGAACTTACGAACGTCATCACTGAAGACCCGTCTCTTACGTTGGAACCCCTGAACAAAGCAACGACCGGCGGTAGTCAAACCGGCGAACTGAATCTGCAACCGCAGGCGCTGGCACAGTTGGAAACAGGCATTCGCAAAGCGGTAAGTGCCTACTGCGAACACCTCAATGATGCTGGACTTGCCCACCATCAGGCGCTAAGTCGTGCAGACGCCGACTATGGCGTCCGCGCATGGGGCACGGTGCTTGCCAGCGGAGGTCGTCAGACGCCACACATCCATCCCACGGCATGGATTAGTGGCGTTTATTATGCGGCAGTGCCGAAAGATCTGACAGACAAGGGCGGCGCAATTCAATTCGGCCTGCCTCCTGAACGAGCCGGCATTACAAACAAATTACCTGAGGATTTTCAGCTGAAAACCATCAAGCCTGAAGAAGGGCTTTTGGTGCTCTTCCCCTCCTACATGTACCATCAGACCTTACCTTTTGAATCGAGTGAAGCGCGCATTAGCATTGCTTTTGATGCATTGCCGTTTCCGGCTATGGCCGTTTTTTAAAGCTCATCAGTAGCACCAACTTTCGGCACATCTTCAGTTATGGGATTCACTATGCGACTCACTAAATGCATTATTCTTAGCCTATCAATGTCAGTACTTGCGGCTTGTGTCGAACACAGCGCAGAGGCACCAACAACCGACTGCATAAAAGTTGCGCGCTGGGTTGAACTCGGCTTACAGGCAGAATCCCTGATTAGCGACGAGTCTCAGGACGCGGCCTACAATCAGACCATCGCTGACCGCCAAGCGCTTGGCAGAAGCATGTCAGAACATGACACTCGCTTTGGTGAAACCCTGGTCAACCAAATTAATACCCGAGCGGCAGCGCCATACGCTGATATTTACGGCCTATGTCGTAAATGGGAAACCGGGAACTACTAAGCGCTATCAGTGCGAAGACTTTGTATCTAACGGGCAGGAAGAGTAACCTGCTCTAATGATTAACCCGAAATCCTGTTGCATTGTTGGTGGTGGTCCGGCAGGTATGATGCTCGGCTATCTGCTGGCCCGACGGGGTATTTCGGTTACCGTGCTGGAAAAACATGCGGATTTTTTGCGTGATTTTCGTGGTGATACAGTGCACCCATCGACACTGATCGCTCTGCAGCAGGTCGGTCTGTTACAACGCTTCAACGCACTACCACAGTCACGAATTAATCGGCTGTCTGTGCGCATGGGTGAGGTCGTGCAGACCGTCGCCGACTTCCGGGGGCTAGCGCCCTTCGACTACGTCGCCCTAGTACCGCAGTGGGATTTGCTTAATCTACTGGCGAAAGCAGGCAGGGCATTGCCACATTTCACATTACGGATGCAACACGAAGCCACAGCTTTGGTGCGTGATGGCGACAAGGTGGTAGGTGTCACCGCCAATACCCCGACTGGCGAACGTCAGTTCCTTGCTGACTTAACCATTGCCTGCGATGGTCGTGGCTCGACACTTCGCGACAGAGCCAGTCTAGCTGTCGAAGAGCTGGGTGCGCCAATGGACGTACTATGGTTCAGACTTCCCAAACCGCATGCATCAAACGGTGAACTCTTCGGCGTCATCGGTGCTGGCACTGCAATAGTACTTATCGATCGCATTGACTACTTTCAAGTGGCCTATATCCTGCCCAAGGGCAGTGATATGAAACTGCGTAGCAAACCGTTGGAAAATTTCCGCCAAACATTGGTATCGCTTGCGCCAGAACTAAAAGACAGCATCGCCGCAATTCAGTCATGGGACGAGGTGAAGACACTGGAAGTTAAAGTCGACCGGTTGCAGACGTGGCATCAACAGGGTTTGCTGCTGATCGGCGACGCCGCCCATGCAATGTCGCCTATCGGCGGTGTCGGCATTAACCTCGCCATTCAAGACTCCATCACAGCGGCCAATGTGCTCGCCCCAGCACTTGCGGCTGGTGACGAGCTAAACGATGCGCTTTTAAGCAGGGTGCAGCGACGGCGCCTCCCCGCCGTAAAAAAAGTGCAGGCGCTTCAGGTAGCACTGCAGAACAATGCGCTTTCCGCGGTACTCGCCGCGAAAGGCCAGGCGCCAAAAATCCCGGCTCCGATTCGCTGGCTACTGAAATTTAGGGTTCTCCGCAATATTCCCGCACGTATTATTGGTTACGGCTTTGATCGCGAGGATGTGCAATAAACTTTGGCTGCAGGTGCCAAAATACGCCATGGGCATTATACGCCTATGGTCTTCCTGGCAATATCCCACCATGCAAGGTGACGCCAGCTGCAGGCTTTGACACCCACAACTCCTGTGCAAACCGCGGAATACTCATTGCGACAATCGGAAAGCATTCAACAAATTGCTTAGGCTTAAGCGGAATACGATGTAACGCGTAACAAAAGAAATCACGCTCATCGACGTGCCAGAAGCCCGTTACTTTAGTGTTAGATGACACGGAGCCATCCCTATTAAAATAAGCATCGAACTCGTACTCTCCCTCAGCCGTCACCATTCGATAATGAGTGGTGTTATTCATCATATGGTTCCAGAAGCTCGGATACTTCTCCGCAATACCGGCACCTTCTGGGAGCAATTCCTCCTCAATCTCAGGGCGCTCCCAATCAGCTGCGCCAGTCTCCAACATCATAAAAGACACAACCGCCGTTCGGTCCACGTCAGGAACACCTTCGGGGATCATCATATTGGTATTGGGAACCTTGATCAGCGGATCAGCTATAAATTCACCCATGTTTGCAGGCGTCCAGTCGAAATCGGCATTTGTCATCGCATCGGAGTAAGCAAAATTAGGTTTTACACCAGCTCCGCCACCGAACACACCATAGAGATTGGGTCCGACCAGATTACTGCCACCTTCGGCTAAGGTATGACACGCGCTGCAACGCTGCTGAAATGCGGTGCGACCCTGCTTGTAGTCGGCATCAACCAATGACTGACGATCAAAATCAGCTCCCCAAACAGGCGAGAAGGCGAGCATCGCAGCAAAAACAACGAGCGAAGGAAAAACTTTCAACATAACTGCATCCCGGAAAAATTTAACTTTGACCATCACTAAGCGGGCTTAAAAAATACAGCTTAACATTAACCCACAAATATCAATTCACGTCGGCTTATAGGCCACGTAGTTCTATGGCTCTACATAATTTTCAGGCACCAACACGGTATCAACAGCTTCGGCATCGGTCAGCGTTTCCGGATAATCAAGGGTGTAATGCAACCCACGACTTTCCTTACGATCTAACGCGCTACGAATAATCAGGTCGGCGACAACAACAAGGTTACGTAACTCAATCAGGTTATTGTCGATGCGAAAATTCCTATAGTAGTCGCGAATTTCGGACTGCAATAACCGCACACGGTGGCTGGCACGCTCTAGGCGTTTACTGGTGCGAACAATGCCCACGTAATCCCACATGGTGCGGCGAATTTCATCCCAGTTATGGGTGACAACAATCTGCTCATCTGCATCGCTCACCTGACTTTCATCCCAAGGTGGCAAGTCCACATCATCAGGTGGGCTAAACTTATTAGCAAGAATACTGGCGCTGGAAGAAATCGCAAAAGTGAGACACTCCAGCAAGGAATTACTGGCCAATCGATTTGCCCCATGCAACCCTGTGGCGCTCACTTCACCGACGGCGTACAAACCCTGAACATCTGTCCGCCCTTCAAGGTCGGTCAGGACGCCCCCACAGGTGTAATGTGCGGCCGGCACCACCGGCACTGGCTTGGTCGTCAAATCGAAGCCTAGATCAGCGCAACGTTCCGAAATATTGGGAAAATGCTCAAAAATAAACTTAGCCGGCTTATCGCTAATATCAAGATACACCGACTCAAAACCACCTCGCTTCATTTCGTAATCGATAGCGCGCGCGACAATGTCACGCGGCGCTAACTCAGCACGGTCATCGTGGTCGGGCATAAACCGGGTGCCATCTGGCAACCGCAATAATGCGCCCTCACCACGCAAGGCCTCTGACAACAAGAATGATTTTGCCTGTGGGTGGTACAAGCAGGTGGGATGAAATTGCACAAACTCCATATTTGAAACACGGCAACCGGCCCGCCAGGCCATAGCAATGCCATCACCGGTCGAGGTGTCCGGATTACTGGTGTACAAATACACTTTTGACGCACCGCCGGTTGCCAGAACGACTGTAGTGGCGGGCAAAGTGACCACCCGACTTGTTGCCTTATTAAGCGCATACAAGCCTAAACAGCGATTCGTTCCAGACAGGCCTAACTTGGACGAGGTAATGATATCGACAGCAATATGCTGCTCGAAGATTTTAATCCGCTCGTGGCTGCGCACCCGTGCTTCCAGGGTTTGAATAACCGCACGCCCGGTTGCATCATCGGCATGAATAACCCGACGGACAGAGTGCCCGCCTTCACGCGTGAGATGATAAGGATTTAACTCAGGATTGATGCCATCGGACTCGCCCTGACCTTTAAGAGTAAACTTTACGCCCTGATCAATCAGCCACTTAATGCTGCTGCCACTTTCTTCAACAACAAATCGAACACTGGCCTCATTACACAGGCCTGCGCCTGCACGTAAAGTATCTTCTATATGAGAATCGACACTGTCGCTTTCGTCAAGAACTGCCGCAATGCCACCTTGCGCATAGTGACTGGAACCCTCAGACAACTGACGCTTAGCCAGCATGAGCACGTCACGCCCGGCATCGGCTAAACGCAGCGCCACAGTCAGACCTGCCAAGCCACCACCGAGGACAATTACTGGCGTACTTTTAGACAAGGTCATAGGGACTGAAACTAGCGCGGACCAATTTCCAACATTCTCTCAACACTGCGTCTGGCGCGAGCCGCTATGTCCGGGTCAACCAATACCTCCGGTTGCAAGGTCTGAAGAGAATGAAGGATTTTAGGCAATGTAATCCGCTTCATGTGATCACATAGGTTACATGGTCGCACAAAACTAACATCGGGAAATTGCACAGAAACATTGTCGCTCATAGAGCACTCGGTAATCATCACGACTTCATTAGGACGAGTCTCATCCAAATGGTTAATCATTCCCGAGGTAGAACCCACGAAGTCAGCCTCATGCAATACATCCGGAGGACACTCGGGGTGTGCAATGACATGAATACCGGGATGTGCGTTTCGATATTCACGCAACTCAGGCGCTGTAAATTTTTCGTGAACTTCACAGCAACCGGCATATAAAATAATTTCAACGTCAGTTTGCTCGGCAACATAACGGCCGAGGTATTCATCAGGAATAAAGATAACTTTATCGACGCCCAAAGACTCCACCACCTGAACAGCATTTCCGGAAGTGCAACAAACATCTGATTCCGCCTTCACGTCGGCACTGGTATTTACATAAGTCACCACAGGCACGCCGGGATGCTGCGCCTTCAGCCGACGCACATCCGCACCGGTTATAGACTCCGCCAGCGAACAGCCTGCAGCCATATCGGGAATCAATACTGTTTTACCCGGATTCAGAATTTTTGCGGTTTCGGCCATAAAGTGCACACCGCACAGGACAATGACATCGGCATCGACATTTGCGGCTTCACGCGCTAATGCCAAAGAGTCACCCGCAATATCGGCCACACCATGAAAGATTTCCGGTGTTTGATAGTTGTGCACCAATAAAACAGCATTTTTTTCCATCTTGAGCCGATTGATTTCAGCGATATAAGGGGCATACACCGCCCACTCGACCTCAGGGACAAGGCCCTTTAGCCGCTCCCAGGCCGGCTCGGTTGCCTTGGCAATTTCCGGCGTAAATTCAGGAATTTGGTACTGTGTAACGGTTCCAACCACGATAATAACTACCCGAGACTCTTACTATAGGATATGAGACAGCACCAAAGCCCGTTATGTTTCAACCCGTGGTGCAACCAGTTCTTGCTGGGATTATATAGCAGCTAACGCCCGCTGCGGAGGTCAACAACGGATTCTCTCCCACCGCAGCTAGGGCAAAGCCACTATCAGGCTTCGACCAGCAAGAAACCGGTGCTAGAATTGCCGCAAAAATGGTCCGTAAACAATCCTATCAGCTTGGTTAAGCAAGAAATCCGCTCAGTTCGGCCCACCACACAAAACAGGCAGACCCCATGGCAACAGACCCTAAGCAAATAAACACCACGCATACTCCAGGCAACGATGTGGAACTGCATGAATGGTTAGAGTCTATCGAATCGCTGCTGCGCAACGAAGGACCGGACCGCGCCAGAGAAATCTTTCGCGCACTGCGCGATCACCTTAACAATGCCAATGTGGCAATGGATGACGCGACGCTAAACACCCCTTACCGCAATACAATATCGCTAGACGAGCAACCCCAATACCCCGGCGATATCGAAACAGAAGAAAAACTGGAGAACGTCCTGCGCTGGAATGCCATGGCAATGGTACTGCAGGGTTATGACAGTGGCTCCGGTGTCGGCGGCCATATTGGCACGTACGCTTCTGCGGCCACCATGTTGGAGGTTGGCATGAATCACGTATTCCGTGCCCGCACTGAAGACTACGGGGGTGACCTGATCGCCATTCAGGCACATGCGGCACCGGGCATCTATGCACGCGCTTTCCTTGAAGGCCGGCTGAGCGAAACTCAACTCAAAAATTTCCGGCGTGAACTGCAGCCGGGCGGTGGGCTCTCGTCATACCCGCATCCGCGCAACATGCCACAGCTCTGGCAGATGCCATCGGCATCGATGGGTCTTTCAACGCCCAGCGCTATCTATCAGGCCCGATTTGCACGCTACCTCGAAAACCGCGGCCTCAAACCGCACAATGGCGGCAAGGTTTGGGCATTTATCGGCGATGGCGAGTCGGATGAACCCGAGGTAATCGGCAGTATCAACATTGCTGCGCGCGAAAACCTCGACAACCTGATTCTGGTGGCCAACTGCAACCTGCAACGGCTCGATGGCCCGGTCCGGGGTAACGGCAAGATCATTCAGGAACTTGAACGCAGTTTCCGCGGTGCTGGCTGGAATGTTATTAAAGTGATCTGGAGCGGTGAATGGGATGCCCTATTTGCCCGCGACCGCAACAACGTCATGCAAAACCGAATGGATGAAGTGGTGGATGGTGACTATCAGATGTACTCGGTTTCCAGTGGTGATGAAGTGCGCGAACACTGGGTCAACGGTGATCAACGCCTGGCTGAGATTATGCATACACTGTCTGATGAAGAGATCCGTGCCATTCGTCGCGGCGGCCATGACCAACGTAAAATCTACGCGGCATTCCAACGGGCGATAAACACCAAAGGCAAGCCCACGGCAATTCTGATTAAAACGATTAAAGGCTATGGTATGGAAGGCCATGAAGGCTCAAATGTCGTGCATCAGAAGAAGAACCTCAATGCCGAAGAGCGCATCGAGTCGGCCAAACGGCTGGGCATTACTATGTCGGAAGATGACATTAAGGCAGCGCAGTTTTACAAGCCGGAAGATGACAGCATCATCGTTGAGTACATGAAACGACATCGCACTGCCCTAGGGGGCGTGCTGCCCAAGCGCACGGTGAATTGCCCACAACTTCCGGTTCCGGAGCTGGAGTATTTTAAAGAGCAATTAAATGGGTCTGGCGAACGGTCCATTTCAACCACTATGGCGTTCGTGCGCGTACTCGCCAAACTGTTGCAGCATCCGGATATCGGCAAATACATTGTGCCGATCGTTCCGGATGAAGCCCGAACCTTTGGCATGGAAGCCCTATTCCGTAAAGCGGGTATCTATTCATTTGAAGGGCAGAAGTACAAGCCAGTGGACAGCAGCACACTAATGCCCTACCGGGAATCTAAAGATGGGCAAATTCTGCAGGAGGGCATCTGCGAGGTTGGGGCAATGGCATCATTCCTTGCTGCCGGCACTGCGTACGCCGTGCATGAAATACCCACAATCCCATTCTATGTATTTTATTCGATTTTCGGTTTCCAACGAGTCGGCGACATGATCTGGGCCTGCGGCGACATGCTTGCTCGGGGCTTTTTACTGGGCGGCACTGCCGGGCGCACCACGCTGAACGGCGAAGGCCTCCAGCATCAGGATGGCCATTCCCCATTGGTCGCAAGTACAGTGCCCAACATGCGCAGCTACGATCCAGCCTTTGCTCACGAACTGGCGATTATTCTCCGCGATGGCATCGACCAAATGTATCACCAGCAACAAGAAATTTTCTACTACATCACTATCTACAATGAAAACTACTTAATGCCCAAAATGCCAGCAGGGTGCGAAGAAGGCATTATTAAAGGCATGTATCGGTTCAAAGCATCAACAACGCCTGTATCGGGCGAACGCAAAGCGCACCTGTTTGGCAGCGGATCGATTATGACTGAGGTTCTGCGCGCTGCGGACATACTCGAAGCCGAAGGCGTATCCGCCGATATCTGGAGCGTCACTAGCTACAACCAACTCAGCCGTGAAGCTCAGCAAATTGCCCGTTACAACCTACTGCATCCGGAAGGCCCCGAAAAACAATCTTATGTTGAGGAGTTACTCACCGAAGAACATGGTATTTTCATAGCGGCCAGTGACTACATGAAAGCTATGCCTATGAGTATCCAGAAGTGGGTTCCGGGCGACTACACCGTGCTTGGCACTGATGGCTATGGGCTGAGTGAATCACGCCCTGATCTTCGCACTCACTTTGAGGTGAGTGCGGAATACATCGCTTATGCCGCCGTTGTCGCGTTGCATAAACAAGGCAAGGTTGCGCTCGAAGACCTCAACACAATTGCGGGCAAACTGAACATTGACAGTGACAAGCCTGACCCCGCAATTGCAAGTCCATCAAGAATCAACTCTCCGAAATAATGCGCGCTCATACCGGGGACCTGATGAGTAAAACTCCGGACATAAAAAAGCCCTGCGAAACCAGGGCTTTTTTAGGGGCGCGAGAATAATTTAGCTGTTTCGCTCGTCGTTAATCTTCTTCACGTAATCCTCGTCCACCAGAGCAACCCCGTCGGCCTTTGCCTGCTTGATAATGCCCTTGAGCACCGTCTTAATAAACGGCTTCGGCACTCCCGTAAGCTGCTTACAGGCCGCACGGGTAAACTGCACGCTATCCGGCTCGAGACGGTTGGCCTCATACAGAACAGAC
>JAQWPD010000064.1 GCA_029245525.1 Gammaproteobacteria bacterium
ATGAATTGCGGAAGCACTAAAGTCGGGCGAGATAACAATAACTTCGGTGCCGTTGTATTTGGCTTCCCAGAAGAAATGCGCATCGGGTATGCGGGTGGCCGCCGGATTGCATGCCCAAACCAGACAGGTTTTGGATTTATACACAGCCGCCATATTGTCGCCCGGCAGCGGATAACCCAGGGTCATCTGTGCGCCTAAGGGCAAATCGCCAACGCCGGCAAATGTTTCGGGAATAACCAGGCCGGTGAGATTAGCGAAGCGAAACAATCCCGTAAACGCCGTGCGCTTCAGAATCATTGCGGTACCCATCGCCATGGTGATGGATTCCGGGCCCTCATTTACCGCGTAATCAACGAATTTGTTGCAGATTTCGTCAATGGCCTGATCCCAATCGATGCGCTCCCATTTGCCTTCACCACGCTCACCGGCGCGCTTCATGGGATACAGCACACGCTGCTTGCCATACATATGTTTGTGCTGGCGGAGACCCTTCTGACAACCGCGCGGACCATAATCGGGAGTGTCTTCACCGGAACGGCCATATTCGCCCTGCTGCTCTTCACGCCAGACGATGCCATTACGGACATAAATATTAAACGCGCAGTGGCCTGTGCAGTTAACCCCGCGACTGCCGCGGACAACGCGATCCCAGGTCCACTTATTTCTTTGCACATCTTCCCAGCGGCGATAGGCCGTGTTGCCATCATCCGCCAATACTGCAGATACTGCGCCGTACTTCAGCCCGAGTGCGGTAGCCCCGGTACCAAATAAAAACTTACGACGATCTGTAGTTAAGCCTTGCATAAAGTTCTCTCTAATAAAGAGATTTTTCAATGATTAAGTGTTCTGAACTATTATACCGGAGATTCGTTCCCCGAGCTTCGGAGCTCCGTTGTCATTTAATGCCAGTTCTTGCCCTGAGGGTGCCAGAAAAAAGGGCGAAAAATCAGATAATACCGAGCTTAGTTAAACGCTCTAACTGCTGCTCCTGGCGCTGACGGAACCAATCTCTATCGGCCGGCGGCTGAACCTCACCGTCTTTAATCAAACCATCGCCAACGCGTCGCTCGGCTGCGGCATAGACCTGCGTATAAATATCACAAGGCTGACGGGCTAACAGATTAGCCATACCGACGCGCCGGCGCTGTTCACGCAACGCATCAACATGAATGACCGCATGCGCCAGCATCGATTCACCAGCCTGACTCACGGTAGCAAGAGTATTGGCGCGATAATCAACAACTTTCGACATGGCGCTGCAGGTGTAAGCAGGAATCGGTATATCGTCAATAGAAGATGTGTTGGCAGAAATAATGTAGATTGCGTTCTCAATCGCACGCGCTTTGCGGCAAATTTCACGATCGGTATCCATGGTGCTGCCCGGTTCACTGGTCGGGTGAATGAGAATCTCAGCACCCTGCAATACGCTGGCTCTGACCAATTCCGGCCACATGATTTCTTCCGACGCAATACAGCCTAAATTTCCGATCTCTGTTTTAGCCACAGGAAATACGCCCTCAAGACCGTATAGATCGAGGTACTTCGACCACACGTCATGGGGAGTTGCCTCAAAACTGGAAGACAAACGACGGTAACGCAAAATGACATCGCCGTTCGGGCCAATAATGAAACACGTCTGGAAATACAGATCGGGAAAGTTGGGATCAACCTCATAAACATTACCAGCCAGAAAAATATTATTTTTCTGGGCTAATGCACCAAGCTTTTCGTATTCGACGCAATCGTAACTCAGGCAAGCTTTCTGCTGCCACTCATGATGGCCTTCACCCAGCGGGAAACCACTCAGAAAGTACTCCGGCAATACGAGCAAACGCACATTGCTGCCATTGTGAAATTTCACGAAGTTGACCATCGTGTTCACATAGGTGGTAATACGCTCGATCGACTGCATGCGGACTTTTGCCGCACTCTCAGCATCGGTGCATTGATTGACAGCCTTACAGGCAATATGGAGTGCGCCACCGGTAAACGGGGCTATTTTCTCGAATTCGTGTGACATGAATATCCTTGCGATCGGGCTAAGCCGCCCTGTTGATTATTGGTGTCAGTTTGTCCGAAGGGGCGGGCGAGTAACAGACTCAACAGCCGGATGTGCTGCCTGATGGTCATTAGAAAACCTTGCAGTAGCTCACGTTAGCGCCGGATAATAGGCACCATCAGCCAACAGGTAGTGCACCTTGCCCGGATTTAATGACATACCTGCTTCGCTGCAGGCGCGCCAAAAACAGCAACTCTATCGCCAACGGCGGATTGTAGAGAGCCCTCAAGCTCGCATCATTATGGTGAACGGTAATGAACTGCTCAACCTTTGCAGCAACGATTACCTCGGTCTGGCAAACGATGAGCGTGTCCGACAGGCTTTTATTTCCGGCGTGAACACATGGGGTGCCGGCAGTGGCGCCTCACATTTGGTGTGTGGGCATACCCGCGCTCATCACTATTTAGAAGAACAGCTGGCCGAATTCACCGCCCGACCGCGGGCGCTGATGTTCTCCAGCGGCTATGCCGCGAATCTGGGCGCCATCAATGCGCTAGTGAGCGCTGGTGATGCCGTCTTCGAAGACAAGCTTAATCACGCGTCTTTGCTCGATGGCGGCTTGCTCAGTCGCGCAAAATTCAAACGTTTCAGGCACAAAGACTGCAACCACCTGAACGATCAACTCGCCCAAATGAGCGCCTCAGATGGGCGCAAACTGATAGTAAGCGACGGCGTCTTCAGCATGGATGGCGACCTCTGCGACATCGATGCGCTTTGCCAGATTGGCGCCGACCACAAAGCCTGGCTCATGGTTGACGACGCGCATGGCTTCGGTGTGCTCGGTGATGAGGGCAGGGGCGTTGTAAACCCGACGATACACAGCAGCGATGATGTGCAGGTTCTGGTAGGGACACTGGGTAAAGCCTTCGGTACTCAGGGCGCATTTGTTGCTGGCAGTGAGGAGCTTATTGAAACCCTCATTCAAAATGCACGTACGTTTATCTACACCACGGCCCTGCCGGCCGCCGTGGCTGTTGCCACAACAGAGAGCCTTAAAATCGTTCGCACAGAGCATTGGCGACGCGAGAAACTCCAGACATTAATTGCGCAGTTCCGGGAGGGCGCGCTGGCGCTAGGCCTGGATCTGCTGCCGTCGACTACACCTATTCAACCCGTGCTGATGCGGTCCGAAGCAGATGCGCTGCAGATTGCCCAGCAGCTTGAAGGTCAGGGAATACTGGTGACCGCCATCAGGCCGCCGACGGTTCCCGCTGGAACATCCCGCTTACGAATTACGTTGACGGCCAACCACACTGAGGCGGATGTCAGCCAGCTACTCCACGCATTAAAACGAGCTATGCTCTAACCGACTATGAGCATGAAATATTTCATCAGCGGAACTGACACCGCAATGGGTAAGACATTGGTGGGGGTTGCCCTGCTAAATGCCGCCCGGTCTGCCGGACACTCAGCAATCGGCGCTAAGCCGGTAGCGGCGGGCTGCGAGCTCATCGATGGTATCTGGCAAAACGAGGATGCTGCAGCACTGCGCGCGGCAAGCTCTCTTGAGCTTGATTATGAACAAGTCAACCCAATTGCACTTAAAGCGTTTATGGCCCCGCACATTGCTGCCGAACGTGAAGGTGTAGCGCTCAACGCGGTCGACCTGTGTCGCAAAATAAATGCGCTGCCCGATGCCAAAATAACCATTATCGAAGGCGCCGGGGGCTGGCTGGTGCCGCTCAATGACAGAGAAACAATGGCCGATATTGCCATTGGATTACAGGTTGGCGTAATACTGGTCGTTGGCCTGCGTCTGGGCTGTATAAATCACGCGCTGCTGTCTGCGGCGGCAATAAAGCAATCAGGACTTAAACTTGCCGGCTGGGTTGCCAACAGCATTGACCCTGACATGGATGTGAAAGACGGCAACATCAAAGCCATCGAACAACGCCTGCAGGCTCCACTGCTTGGCACAATTCCGTATCTGAATCCGGTAGACCCGGAAGCAGTCGCAGCCCTACTCCATATCGAACCCTTACTCTGAAACGACAATTTTTGGCAACGCATGGATCAATTTGATCGCAATCATATCTGGCATCCGTACACCTCGATGACCAATCCACTGCCGACCTACGAGGTCGAGTCGGCAGAGGGTGTGCGCCTAAAACTGAAGAATGGCAAGGATCTTATCGATGGCATGTCATCCTGGTGGTGCATGATTCACGGCTACAATCATCCCGCCCTAAATGCCGCAGCCACAGAGCAACTGGCAAAAATGTCGCACGTTATGTTCGGTGGCATCACCCACGAACCTGCGATGGCATTAGCCGACAAGCTATTGCAAATCACGCCACCCGAACTGAACAAAGTATTTTTCAGCGACTCTGGTTCAGTTAGTGTTGAAGTCGCACTTAAAATGGCTCTCCAATACTGGCAGGCTCAAGGACAAACTAAAAAAACCCGCATGCTCACTATCCGCGGTGGCTACCACGGAGATACTTTTGGTGCGATGGCCGTTACTGACCCGGTTAACGGCATGCACAGCCTGTTTAATCATGTGTTACCGCAGCATCTATTTGCACCCAGGCCAAGCACGCCGTTTGGCCAGGTTTTACAACAAGACGATCTTGATGAGTTCACTCGACTCATAGAAATTCATAATGATGAAATTGCAGCGGTCATACTCGAACCGATTGTGCAGGGTGCCGGCGGTATGTGGTTTTATTCGCCGGATTATCTTGCTGAGGTCGCCCGGCTCTGCAAGCAACACAATGTATTGCTCATCGCCGATGAAATTGCAACCGGCTTCGGCAGAACCGGAACTCTGTTTGCCTGCGAACACGCCAACATCGTTCCCGACATACTCTGCGTTGGCAAGGCACTGACCGGCGGCTACATGAGCCTTGCGGCAACATTGACCAGCAACCAGGTAGCCGAGACAATTTCAGCCAGCGGCGGTGTACTGATGCATGGCCCCACATTCATGGCCAATCCGCTGGCCTGCGCTGTAGCCAATGCAAGCATTGACTTGCTACTGAACAGCCCCTGGCAGCAACGGATTCAACTTATGGAGTCGCAACTTGATGCCGAATTGCGCCCGCTGATCGAGCATCAGGGCGTCAGCAGCGTTCGGGTGCTTGGCGGTATCGGCGTTGTTGAAACCGCCCGCCCTATCGATGTGGCTGCAATGCAGGCCCTGTTTGTTGATCTGGGCGTATGGATCCGGCCGTTTGGCCGGCTCATTTACCTGATGCCGCCCTATGTCATTACCAGCAACGAGCTCAGCGAACTTACTGCTGCCGTTGCGGCAGGACTTGGGCTGATCGACCCTGATTAATAAAGCTTTGCAGGCAGACAGGCATGCCTCACTGCTTAACAAAATGCCTGTTCTGTGACATTGTTGGTCGAAATATCGCGCCCAGGCGCTACCATTAGCCACTCTACTCAGTTTTTTACCCTTGTTTTCGTCTATCAGGATATACCGTGAGCAAAACGTTAAGCTCGTTAGACCACATCAAAGTTGCTGTCTTAATTCCCTGCTTCAACGAGGCTAAAGCCATCGGCGATGTCGTGCATGGCTTTCAGCAAGCCCTGCCAAATGCCACGGTTTATGTCTATGACAACAACTCCAGCGACAACACGATCGAAGTTGCCTTGCTTGCAGGCGCTGTTGTGCGGCGCGAACGGCAACAAGGCAAAGGCAATGTGGTGCGCAGAATGTTCGCAGATATCGAAGCTGACATCTATGTCATGGCCGACGGTGATGATACCTATGATGCATCCGCGGCCCCTCAGCTTATTGACAAGATGGTCTCCGAAAATCTGGATATGGTTAATGGCAGGCGTATTTCTGATGCCGAAGAAGCTTATCGGCCAGGCCATAAGTTCGGCAATAAGCTGCTTACCACGCTAGTAAAAATGTTTTTTGGCTCAGGCATTGATGACATGCTGTCAGGCTATAAAATATTTTCGCGCCGCTTTACAAAATCTTTTCCCAGCTTATCGAGCGGCTTCGAAATCGAAACCGAGCTTACGGTGCACGCATTGGAATTGCGTATGCCAATCGCCGAAATCGATACGGTATACGGCAGCCGTGCTGAAGGTTCCGAAAGCAAGCTCAGCACCTTCGCTGATGGCTTTCGCATACTGCGGACTATCGCTATATTGATCAAGGGTGAGCGCCCGCTGCAATTCTTTAGCGCTATTTTTAGCTTACTAATATTGGGGTCGGTGGTATTAAGCATCCCTATTATTACGACCTACATGCAAACCGGATTAGTGCCTCGCTTGCCTACTGCAGTATTGGTCACCGGCATGGTCTTACTCAGTTTCCTGAGCCTCGCCTGCGGCCTTATTCTTGACACCGTGACCCGCGGGCGTCAGGAGCTAAAGCGACTCCAATACCTAAATGTGCCGAACCAGCTGCATATCGATACAACCGAAAAAGACGATTAAGATCAGACCTTAGCTGGTGGGTGAAAATTGGTACATAGTGTAATCGCCGACCACAGCAATAGGCTCTGCCACACCGTCAGTCCAATCAAGAAATGATTGAGGCACGTCGGAAACTTTGAGCAACATGTAGTTAACCTGATAGGTCTCAATAATTTCCTCGCGTCGCTGAGAGTCAGCATCCAAAGCAAAGAACTCCGCAACCACATCCAAGCGTTCAAACTGATCGGTCAGCAATGGATTCTGATGGTAGGCTGCAACAGCCTTGCCCGTCACTGTAGGCAGTGGCCAGGCAAGACCTACCGGTGCTATAACCACATCCGTTGCGCCTATGCCGGGCGTCAGTCGTTTATAGAGATCAACAACATTCTCACCGTTGGGTAGTGGCGCAAACTTATCGACAATCTGTAACTGAGGGTTTAAGTGCTTGCCGCTAAAGTCAGAAGCCAATAGCAACACATTAAATACCATAGCAAGGCCAAAAACGCCGACAGTGGAATACGCCAGCAACTGCAATCGTGGCGCTACAGAACCTGAATTCCGGGCTTCTGCCCAGCGGTCGAACAGCGCCAAAACCAGCTTTATGCCTGCCATATGAAAGTAGAAAATGGCAAATAATAAAAACCGGTGCGCCAAGGGCACAGATATAAATAAATGAGCGAAGTACGGCAGCAACATCGCTAACCCGCCCAGCAAAATAAATGCGTCTTTACGGCAAAATAGCAGGTAGAGCCATGCAAACACGCATAGCCAGCAAAACCCAAGCATAACCAGCAGTAATTTAGGCTGGTAAAAAATATGCATCCAGACGCCGGATTTAAACCATGCAAAAGGGTCCGATGCTTCAGCACCAACGGCCCAACTGCTCTCGATGTTGCCTGATTTACCCAAGACCACTTCCCAGGTAGAGAAGTAGGGCCACAACTCAACCGCAAAAGAGCCTATCAACAGACCAAGACAAACAACGATTCTCTGACGCCACTCGACATTTGCTTGAGTGATCGCCAACAAACCGCAACCCGATATGCCAAAAACACCTGTTAGCGGATGACATAAAAACATTAAAGCCGCCAGAACAGTGAGCGTCACAGCACCGGCCAGCAAACCAACCTCTTGACGTAAAACGCGCAACGTAAACCAGAAACTAATCAGGCTCAGACCGAAAACAAACGATGATGGAAAACCAGCAACATAGAAAAAGCTACG
>JAQWPD010000069.1 GCA_029245525.1 Gammaproteobacteria bacterium
TTGGTGGCCAGCATCTCTTGTGACGTTTTACAATGTGACTGTGGCGGGCTTCTATGAACGCCGTTAAGGTTGCCCATGCGTATGATTTTGGGACTTACGCTGTGATGAAGTCCTTGCTCGAGAGCGAGGGAATGCAAGTGATTGATGTGGCATTTGGCAGCCATATTAGTATCGCAGGAGCCGATCAGGGCTATTACCTTCAGGTTCGTGCGACCGACCAGGGTAGGGCGCGGACCTTGCTCTGGCAGAACTCTCTGGCCAAGTACCTATTAAAGGAACAGTTATGACGTTGCGCTGCTGGTCATGCGGAGAATCACTGCAGTCACTTACTCCGCCGCTGGGTCGTCAGGATGAATGCCCGGCTTGTGCCAACTATCTTCATGTTTGTCGGATGTGTGCATTTTTCGATCCTGCCGTTACGCGAGCTTGTCGTGAAGATGATGCAGAGGATGTAAAAGAGAAAGCACAACTCAACTTTTGCGATTATTTCAAGCCTTCGGTTAACGCCTTTGACCCGCTAAAGGCAGCGGCGGCTCAGCAGGCAACAGACGCCCTGGCCGCTTTATTTGATGACCCTGATGACCCAAGTCAAGCGCCCGCATCATTGCCGTTCGCAGCAGATCAATTGTTTAAAAAGTAGCTTTTTGGGGCTAAACCGTTAGCGCGCGTGCAGCGAACAGTCCCGCAATGAGTGTTATTGGATAGTTTGGAAAGAAGCTGTTACTAGTTATGCTGCTTCAGCGTAGGATAGGTTAACCGAAAAAATTTAATGGGGGCTCTAATGGAGCTAAGAGACAAGGTCGCTTCAGAGCGACGCAGGTTGCGCCAAGTCCGGCAATTACTGTCGGCGGCAGTGGCTCAGGGGGCTCAGGGCTCTGCCACGTGGGTGCCTTTTTATATTGCCGTCGGCGAATACTTTTCTGCGGCCATGGAAAGGCTGCACACGCAGGATATCCGCATGGGTGACCTGCTTCGTGAGAGAGCTGATTTGTCTTCCGAGTCCGCACAGCAAGCTATGAGGGAGCTGGATGATCGTTTGACAGGTAACCAAAAGCATCTTTCGCAGTTCCTTGCAGGCAGCGATGCGCTGGTGGTTGAGGGTGAAGCTGCCTTGGATCGCTTTGAGTCGGCGGCCGGTGCTTATACTGATTTCATTACGTCAAACATGGGCCACCATGCCGGCACGGTCGATATTGCTCGTGACTCCTTTGGCAGTGCCGATTGGGCTTTTATGGCATTGATTAGCGAAGCCGACGCTGAGCGCGAAATTGTGTTGTACGACAATGTGTTTGCGGCGATACCTGCTGATTTATCGGCAGCCTTGCCGGACGGTTAAGCCCGACTGATCGGTCGTGCCGTGCATTTGGCTGTTTCAGCGCCCCTTAAGTTACTGATATCTTTATGGGTTAGGTAAATGTGTCTGGCATTGCTTGCTGGCCGCTTGTTTGATAGGCGGATAGTGACCCTATCCTCCTGTATTAGTGCGTGCCGCATATTGCCGTTTTCGCGGTGGTTCGGTAGTCTGCCATGAGTGAAACATAACAATATAGACGGGGGAGTCTAAGTGAAACGTATTTCTATCGTGCTTTTGATGGGTTTGGCTATGGTGGCTGGCAGTGCTCAGGCTGCAGGCAAAACGGGCTTTTATGCTGGCGGTGGTGTGAGCTGGACCCAGTACAAGACGAAGGAGAGCGTGGATCTGCTTTCTTCTAGCGCCACTAATCAGAAGTGCCTTAATATGCCCGCACCACTCGGGGATGGGACAGTGCTTGCTTATAACAATTCACCGGCAGCCTGTCTGGATTATTTCAGCAATGGTCAAGGCAGCTTTAACGAAAGTGCGATTGGTCTCGGTGCCTTTATCGGTTGGGAGTTTATTCCCAACTGGAGTGTGGAATTGCAATACGTCTGGCTGGGCGAAGCCGATCGCACAGACTTTGTCGGGTCTGATCCGGATCTGCCGCAGGGAGGTCTGTTGCAGCCGCCCCGGTATAAGTCCAATGAAGAGCTGATTTATAAGCAGGATTTTGAGGCTACAGCACTTAATTTAGTGGGTCGTTATCACTGGGCGATGTCGCCAAAGTGGGGTTTTAATTTTGCAGCGGGTTGGACCTTTGCTAAAGGTAAGTATGCTCAGTCATCGGATAATATTCAGGAGCAAAACACCTCGGCAGCTTGGTATCGTCCCGCTCAGACGGTCAAAATGAATGAATCTGACAACGGTTATCTCTTGGGTTTTGGTGCCACCATTGACACTACCGAAAACACGTTTCTGCGCATTGAATACATGCACTACGGCGTCGATTTTAATGGCTTCGTAAAAGCCCCGAACCGCTTAGGCTTTGATGCCGGTTATCGATTCTAAGAAGCTTGGTTCAGTCAGTTGGCAGACACAAAAAAGCCCGGAATAACCGGGCTTTTTTGTGTCTGCCAGCTTCGAGTGTCGCCTGCATTGGTCATCTGCTATTCAGGTTACGATGGGCTCCGGCTGTATTTACACAAGTCGTGTCTTTCTTTAGCTTGAAACGGTTTTGTTCGGTATCACACCAGCATAATGCTGCGTTGATTATTGGGATATGCTCAACCAAGACTTTACTGGGGCAATGACGATGGCAAATAAAGACGATCTGAAAGGGCAGGGCGAGAGTGGTATCGACCGGCGAGAGGCGCTGAGCCTCATGCTCGCGCTCGGTGGCATGGTGGGTTTAACGCAGGAAGCTAAAGCAGGCGGCCATTTCGCGCCAGCTGCAGTCGATGTCCCATCATCGGCCCCCGATGGTGTTTATCAGGCGATTGATGGGGTATTGCAGACCACCCGCAGCATCTGGAACAGTCAGGACTTCTCTAGGCTGAAAGAAGTGTGGGACACCAATGACCCAGAGCCCTGGTACGTGCCCGAGGAAATTGAACAGCCGTTTTTCTCCTGGCCTCAGCTGGATAAATACTGGAACCCGGGGCGGAAAGTGTTAAAAGGCTTTCGCTGGGATTACGACAATCTCCGTGTAAAAGTTCTGGCTGATGATCTGGCCATTGCGCTGTTTGATCATTACTATGAAATTCAACTTGTCTTTGGTCCCCCGGAGCCCACCGCAGGCTTCGACCGGGTTTTAACCTTATTTCGCAAAACGCCCGATGGTTGGAAGCACATTCTTTATGCCCAGTGTCCGCTAGGCCCCGAGAGCTATGTTCGCGCACTACGAAAAACTATTGTGCGGGATGACTTCGGTGAGTTTCGCGATGGTTTGGGTGCTGAGGTCAGTGCAGGCGAAGAAGAATGATAAGCGCTCGTGGCTTAATTTATGCCGCTTACCTTTTTGTCATCAGCAGTATTCTGCTTACTTATGTATTGAAGGCATTTACGGCGGCAGAATTTCTTGCTGTCTCGGCGTTTGTCTGCGGCATGTTGTTGCTGCACTTTGCCGGTCGGTGGGGGAGTTTATCTCACTCGCTTCGGGCGATCGTTGTCGGTTCGTCGGTGGGCCTGTCCGGCGTGTTAATTAAAGGTGTCTTGGTTCTTCTGGGCATTGGTGCCGGCGATCATGCAGCGCATGAAGGCACTCACCCTCTGTTAGTGCACATTCACCATCTGTTTATTAATCTTGGGTTTTTGCTGTTTGTTTATGCTGCTTTGGCAGCCGCATTCAGCGGGTGGCGCACTAAGCCGTAGTTTTGGTTGGTGCTGCCGCTCTGTGTTGCGCCCGCAACGACTTTCCCTGAGAATGAACCTGACCTTTACAGAGGGCTATTTTGCGCATGAATGATGGATTAAGACAGGCGGCAGGCTTTGTCGTCTTTGGGCTGGCAATTGTATTTCTGTCTTTTGTTGCGGGGATGCTGGCTGGAGTATTTAAAGTTCCCCCGTACCCCTCTGTTGAGGGCTCAATTATTGAGGTTGCTCGTGCGCTTAAATCTGATGCGGACAAGGGGTCGCTGCACTTCATGTACCGTAAGCGAAATGCGGATTCCGGTGTTACCGTTTATGACCCTGATGGGGTTCAGCCGGGTGTAACACTAATTACCGGTATGTGGCTGGATGATGGCGAGTGGCGACCAGCGGCGCGCCTAATCGGTTTTGATGGCAGCGTTTTAAACGAATGGAAAATTCGACCGGAGCAAATCTGGCCGGAGTCGCCACATACCGATTTAGCAAAGGGCACTCACAATACCCCAACCGGTTATGTGCATGGCAGTGTGCTGTTGCCTGACGGGGATATTATTTTCAATATCGAATATTTGGGTATGGTTCGTATGAGCCCTTGCGGGGATGTTGTCTGGAAACTTCCGTATCGCACCCACCACTCCATCGCACTTGATGATGCCGGCAATATCTGGGCCTCCGGCACGGTATGGCGTGAAGCGCCAATAGAAGAGTATGTGGGATTACGGCCACCTTTCGTTGATGAGACGCTGGTGCAGGTGTCTCCGGACGGCGAGTTGTTGCAGGAAATCTTCGTGCTCCAGTCGCTCTATGACAGTGGTTTTCAGGGAACGGTCCGACTGAGCCATAAGACGCTTGATTTGACTCACTTGAATGATGTTGAAGTGCTGACCGAGGCCATGGCGTCTGCCTTTCCTATGTTCAATGCGGGCGATTTGCTGGTTTCTTTGAGAAACCTGAACCTGGTTGTTGTCATTGATAGCAATACCGGAGCAGTTAAGTGGCATTTTAGTCACCCGCTGATTCATCAGCATGACCCGGATTTTGAGCCTGATGGAACCGTCGCTATTTTCGACAATAATGACGATACAACACGCAATGGTGATTATTGGGGCCGCAGTCGCATTATTAAAGTTGACCCTGAAACCTATCGTTGGAGCGTGGCTTATCCCACGTCAGATGATCAGTCGTTCTATTCCCAGGAAGGCGGCAAGCATCAGTTGCTATCGAATGGTAATCGTCTGATTACTGAAGCAAATGCAGGGCGTGCCTTTGAGGTAAACCCTGAAGGCACGCTGGTTTGGAACTGGGTAATAGCCAGTGATGACCCTGAGTTTTTGCCTGAGGTGCTTGAGGCAACACGTTACCCCGAGAGCTACAGTTTAAGGGCAGTCTGTGCGCCCTAGTCATTCTCTATTAAGTGGTGCTACTGTGGTATAGGAGAGCAGATTGCAGGCGGGATTGCGGCATTCGCCTTTCTGGCGACATCACTTTGTATTGTGAGGCTAAAAGTCGTCGCTGCAAGTAGCAGAGAACAATAGAGTCAAACAGGGGGTGGCATAAGTCGCCCTGAGAACTCAGGCAGGGGTTTTATGCGGCAAACCAACTCTGTGCATATTCAGCTTTTTTCGGCATTGCTGCTGAGTCTGTTGTTGCTGACAGGGTGCAACATAGGGTCAGATTCAGATTATGCCGGTGCTGCCGATTCTGAGCCGCTGAGTTCTGGTTTGCAGAGCCTGAATTCGGGTGACTCGCAGCGTGATTTTTATCTGCTTCTGCCCGATGATCATGCCAAGAGCATTGTTGTTCAGGCACAACCGGAGGCCTCGGATAATAATCCGACAAGCACAACAACCTCTTGGCCACTGTTAATCGCGTTTCATGGCACGGGTGGCAGCTACCAGAGTTGGGTGGGTGACAATGCCAATGATCTTGCTGAGGTTGTGGGCGATGAAGCCATCATGGTTTTTCCCGATGCGTTGCCTGATGGCGCCGGAGTAAGGCAGTGGAACTTCCTTACCGACGATGCACCTGATCTGATTTTTTTTGAAGACCTGCTGATGCACCTGGAAGAGCGTGGCGTGCGATATGATCCTGCCAAGGTATTTGTTACCGGCCACAGCAGCGGTGGTGGTTTTGTTCATGATCTGGGTTGCCGTTATGGCGACATTATCCGTGGGATAGCACCCAGTGCAGGTGCTCGTCTTTCAGGCGCGTGTGTGGGTGGTGTGGGCGTGCTGATGTCGCAAGGCATTAATGATCTTCTTGTGCCCGTGCAGGTGGCACGAGGCACTCGTGATTTTTGGACAAAGTACAATGCGCTGGATGCAAATCTAAGTATTGCCGGCGTGGTGCCGCCGTGCATAGATCATTCTCTGTTGGCGCCGGGTGCTTATGATTATCCGGTTGTCTGGTGCGAGCATACAGAAGGCACAAAGAATGATTTTTCCGGACACGCGTGGGGAAGTTTCACCAGTGAGGCACTCTGGCAATTCTTTTCTACTTTATCAGATATTGAGCCGGCATCGATTGAGCCTCCGGGGGGCGGCAATTCTGCTGTGGTCGGTGATGCGGATACCACGCTGACGTTTGCACTTACTTTTCCCGATGAGATGGATGTGCCGTTTGTCGGCGCTATCACCATGTATCCGGCCGACTATATTAATAACCCAAGCTGCGCGATACCTTCGGTCATTCTAAATTTCAAAGACTGGGTGCCGGGTCTTGTTGTACCGGGAAGCACTGTTACTTATATCGATGTGCCTTTGGACTTCGAAGCCACACCGTTCAATGTGCCTGTGAGCTTTCCGTCTGAGTGGACACTGCAGATGGTGATTTATGTTGAGGGTGGTGGCAACCTGCTGCCAGCCATTGGCAAGGACTTAAGAGCGATAACGACAATTAGTTTTCAGGATAAAAACACACCGATCACGTTGCCAAACCCTCTGCAGGCAGAGATTGTGCAGGTGGATGTTTGCGCCCCTTAGTCAGCGATACCTGTAGAGCAATAAAAAAGCCGGCTATAGCCGGCTTTTTTATTGCTCCCATCTTTGCACGACCGGAGTTAGGTTGTGGCGTGATTAGTTTTTAGCCTGATCAACAATCTTGTTGGCGGCTATCCATGGCATCATTTCACGCAGTTGGGCGCCCGTGTTTTCAATCGGATGCGCTGCATTGGCTGCGCGTGCTTTTTCCATTAGCGGATAGCCACTTGCACCTTCCTGAACAAAGCGTTTGGCATAGTCGCCGTTTTGTATGTTTTGCAACGCCTGACGCATGGCTTCACGTGATTCGTCATTGATGATCTGCGGACCGGTAACGTATTCACCAAACTCGGCATTATTAGAGATCGAATAGTTCATGTTGGCAATGCCGCCCTCATACATCAGATCGACAATCAGCTTGAGTTCATGGAGGCATTCGAAGTAAGCCATTTCTGCGGGGTAGCCCGCTTCGGTGAGCGTTTCAAAACCTGCCTTCACGAGCTCAACGGTGCCACCACAAAGTACGGCTTGCTCACCGAACAGGTCGGTTTCACATTCATCTTTAAAGGTGGTGTGAATGATACCGGTGCGACCACCGCCAATACCGGAGGCATACGCCAGAGCGGTTGCCAGTGCATTGCCGGAAGCGTCCTGTGCCACAGCAACCAAATCAGGGATGCCGCGACCTGCTGCAAACTCAGAGCGCACGGTATGACCCGGTGCTTTAGGGGCAATCATAATGACGTCAAGATCGGCACGGGGTTCTACTTCTTTAAAGTGCACCGCAAAGCCATGGGCAAAAGCCAGAGTTGCGCCTTGCTTAATATTAGGCTCAATCTCCTCGAGGTAAAGCTGCTTCTGGAACTCGTCAGGTGTGAGAATCATCACCACGTCAGCCTGGGCGACAGCACTGGCAACATCGCTAACCTTCAGGCCATGAGCTTTAGCTTTGGCAACAGATGCAGAGCCAGAGCGCAGGCCGACGGTAACGTCCACGCCTGAGTCGTGAAGGTTGCATGCGTGCGCATGGCCCTGTGAGCCGTAGCCAATCACCGCAACTTTTTTGCTTTTTATAATCGAGATATCGCAATCTTTATCGTAGTAAACCTGCATCTTAATAATCCTTAGTAATCAATGGGGTTGCGGTCAGCAGCGGAGGCCTATGGGGCTGCTGCACCAAACCGGACGACGACTATACGGCCATAACTGTGTTGCGTAAATAGCAATGTATGCGAAATAGTTTTGCATTTAATGGGATAATGCACGGATGGACCACCGACAGATGCAACAATTCGTGACCCTGACAGAAACCCTGCACTTCGGGCGCGCCAGTGAGTTAAGTCATCTTAGCGTTTCGGCGTTCAGCCGGGGTATCCGGCAGCTGGAAGAGAATTTGGGTGTGCTGCTATTTCTGCGTGATAACCGATCGGTAAAGCTTACCCATGAGGGTGAACTATTTTTAGTCTATGCGCGAGAGGCTTTGGGTGACTGGGAGACCATTCGCAGCACTTTGCTTGAAGAGGCTGAGGACCTGCATGGTGAAGTGAGTATTTATTGTTCGGTGACAGCGAGCTATAGCTTTTTATTTGATCTGCTGAGCGAGTTCCGCACTGACTTTCCGAGAGTAGAAATCAAACTTCATACCGGAGACCCGGAGTATGCGCTGAGTCGTGTGCAAAGTGGGACAGAAGATATTGCGATTGGGGCGCGACCGGAGCGCCTTCCTCCTGAAGTGGCATTTAAGTCAATTGCAGAATCCCCATTGGTGTTTATCACATCGGTGGCAGGTGAGTTTTCTAGCTTGTCACAGCAAAAATCGACTGCGGAAAACTGGCAGGGTGTGCCGATGATCCTCTCGGAGACTGGCTTGTCACGGCGGCGAGTGGAAAGCTGGTTTCGCAAGCTTGGTATCGAGCCTTCGATCTACGCGCAGGTTACGGGCAATGAGGCTATTGTCAGCATGGTGAGTCTGGGCTTCGGCGTGGGTGTTGTCCCACAGATCGTGCTGGACAACAGTCCGCTGGTGGACAAGGTGCGTATTCTCGAGGTTGAGCCAAAGCTAAAGGCTTATGAAGTTGGCTTGTTTGCCCGCCAGCGGCAACTGAAAGGGCCGTTGCTCAGAGCATTTTGGCACAAGGTGGCATAGGCGGTGCCGATTGTTGTAGGATTTCACGCATAAGGCACTGTTGCCTATTTATGGGGGGAGACTATGACAACGGAAGCAACACAATTACCGCATGGCGTGCTGGGCGATATTCAGGCCAATAGTGGCACGGCAATCTGGTCGGGTGCATTGCTTATTTTTATGGGGTTGCTTGCAATAGCCGCGCCTGCCATTGCCGGCGAAGCGATAACAATTCTGGTGGGTGTGGCATTAATTGCTGGTGGTTTAGGCCAGTCCTATATGGCGATTCGTGTTGGTTTATTTTCTAAGGGGTTGATTGCTTTTGTGCTCGGAGTGCTGACCGCTGTGGTCGGTGCCTGGTTGATGCTGCAGCCGGTAGCCGGTCTTGCGGCTTTAACTCTGGTACTTGCAGGGTTCTTTATTGCCGCCGGCGTGTTGGAATTTATCGCTGCATTTGCTTTGCGACCGGGTCACGGTTGGGGTTGGATGTTTGGCAGCGCTGTGCTGTCCTTTATATTGGGCATATTGATTTGGCAGCAATTCCCTGTGTCAGGAACCTGGGCTCTTGGTACCCTGTTTGGGCTGCGATTGCTAATGAGTGGATGGATGCTGCTGTTTCTTGGCCTCAATGGCCGGAAGCGTGCCACCGGTTTGTAGCTCGCATGAGGCTTTCGGTGCGGGGCGTTTTCCTGGGGGGGTTGATTTGCGCGCTTTCCGTTGTCGCGCAAGCTCAAGTGAACAGCGATGCCTACCGCGACTACTTCCTGATGGGTCAGTTCGGCGAGGTCTGCACCATGTGTGAGGTGGTGGTCTTGTGTGAGGAGGGCGCTGTTTCGCCAAGCTATGAGCGTATTCCGGCCGAGGGCGATTTCACGGTGTACTACATTCAGACTCGCACGTTTTGGTCGCAGATATCGACTATTTGGGAATGGTTCATTGCTAATTTCCGCACCGATGCCCTCGCTGCGCGCGGCCATACACGGCCTGTGTGGGTTTATGAAATTAATGATTCGACTTGGTCTGCTCCCGAAGTGATTGCCGGGCGTTTGATTCTTGAGCCGGGCGTTATTGAGCTGGGGGACAAGCGTATCGAGCGGGTAAAGGCAGAGTGGCAGCAAGACAATGTGGTGCTGGGTTATTGTCAGCGTATGCCCTTATGGGAATCCATTGATGCGATTAACGACAATGCCGGTGAGGGAGAAGCATGAGCTCAATACTCGTGACGGATATCTGGCGCCGTTCATGGATCAGTGCGCATAAGCTTAAGACCTTCGGCATTATTTTGCATGTTCTGCTGCGCACTTTGTTTGGGTTGTTCTGGTTGGCGGCCGGTATTAATAAAATCAATAAGGGCTGGTTAACCACAGATATTTTAAAAGAAATTTTTTTGGACCGTCTTAATGAAATGCCTCCGGACGCTTTTGCCGTGCTGTATTTACAGACCTTCGCAATACCCCTGTATATGCCAGTATCCTGGGTGGTGACTGTTGGTGAGCTGTATGCAGCAGTTGGCTTGTTGCTCGGTTTGACGACTCGTTGGGCAGCCAGCATGAGCTTGTTTATTCTTTTTAATCTGGCAATTGGCGGCTACTACGACGCATCCTTGTTGCCATTTTTTATACTGAACTTTGTGTTTATTTGGTGGCAATCGGGTCTTTGGTTTGGGTTAGACCGTCCACTGGCGCGTCGCTATCCAGATAGTATCTGGCTGAAATAGTCTTTGGATTGACTGCGTCATGAGGCATGCCTAGCCGGTTGTCAAAGGAGAATGACATGGACTATAAACACATCAGTTTGCAACCGATTTCGGGTTCGCTGGGCGCTATCGTCAGCGGTGTTGATTTGCGTGAACCATTAACCAATGGTGTCTACGCCGAGATCAAGCATGCATTATTGGCAAACCTTGTTATCTTTTTTCGTGATCAGGATATAACACCGGATCAGCAAACCGCATTCGCTCGGAAATTTGGTGAGTTGCATATTCATCCTTTTATTCCCTCGTTACCAGGGCATGATGAGATTCTTCAATTGAAGGCAGAGTCGGGCAACAACCCCTACCTGCGGTTGTCCAACTCGTGGCACCCTGATCTTAGCTATACATTAGATCCGCCGTTAGGCGCCATTCTTCGTGGCGTGACAATACCAAGCCGTGGCGGCGATACGATGTGGGTGAATCTGTATAAGGCTTACGACACGCTCTCAGAGAAGATGAAAGTGATTATTGCTGATCTGGTGGCCTACCATGACCTCACTAAGACTTATCGCCCGGAAGACCTGCGCACGAAGGCCGGCGCAGAGCGTTATGCGTCGACCTATCAGAACAGTCCACCGGCTGAGCAGCCTTTGGTTCAGGTGCACCCTGAAACCGGCAAGAAGCTGCTTTACCTGAGTGAGTTAACCACCACCAGCATTAAGGGTCTGCATCCGCGCGAGAGTGACGCGATTTTGAAGATGTTGTTTGAGCATCTCGACTGGAAAGAGCTGCACTGCAGGTTTTTTTGGGAGACTGATTCTATTGCGATGTGGGATAACCGTTGCACCTGCCATTACGCGGTTCGGGATTACGATGAGCCACGTGAGATGCATCGTGTAACGATGATTGGTAAAGCCTTTAATTAGGGCTCGGCCCTGCGCTATAAAACCGCAGAGCTGCTTCGGAAGCTCTAAATTTTTTCTGCGACAATTCCTGCGTGATCCCTGCCTGTTCCCCACTTTGTAGCGCTACTCAGAAAGCGCGCTTCCAGTGTCTTAAACCCACTCGATTCGCAAACCCGTTTTAAAATATCGGGGTCCATAGGGTTAATAAATGTCGGATGTTGGGAGGCATCAGTGCCGGGCGAGAGGAAGTCGGCGTAGTTATTGAAGTAAGCCGGCCAGTCTTCCCCTGCCGCCTTGCGCTGCTCGTAGTCGGCAGACTGTGCTGCCCATGGGCCGGTGTAGGGTGAATCAGCAATTAAGAACAGGCGGCCGCCGGGTGTCAGCCAGTCGTGCATTTTGTGAACACTGGCTTCCACATCATTGCCATTAAGAAAGTGCAGGACCCGGGAAGCGATAATGGCACCAAAGCACTGTTTTGGAAAATCGATGCGGGGGAGGGCGCCAGCAACACAACGAAACCTCGACCTTACATCGGCCGGAATGCGTTGACACAGAATATCGAGATGTTGGGGTTCCATATCGCTGGCACAGACGCGCGCGCCCTGATCCAGAGCAGCGAGGGTTGCTATACCGTATGCACAGCCTATATCCAGCACTTCTGTGCTAATGCTCCCCGCATAAGCCACAAAGCTCTGTGAGACCTCATCGAGTGATTCAGTCATCCAGCCGGTATTGTTGAGCGTTGGAATGAGCCCTTTTACCGGTGAGGCGGGAAGCTGCTTATCGGTTTTATTGTTGCGCATTAGTGTGTTCCTGACCTTTTGCGTATTGCGGTTTATCGCCGCCGTTTAGCTCAGTTCGGCAGCAGGCAAACGCACCGTCACGCATAGGCCGCCGCCATCACGGTTCTCCGCAGTGACGCTGCCATGATGGTGTTCAACCACACGCTTTACAATGGCGAGCCCAAGCCCAGTAGACGGCTGGCTATTCTGGCCGGCATTGAGCTTAACGTAGGGCTCAAACACCCGTTGCAACTGTTCGGCATCAATGCCCGGTCCGCTGTCTTTAACCGTTACAGTGATCTGTGGTTGTCCGGCAGCGTTGCTTTCCCGCCATGCCTGAATGCTCACACAACTGTCAGCGGGTGCAAAGCGTATGGCATTGCGGATAATGTTTTCAAAGCCACGGCCAATGAGTTCCGGATCGCCGATCATGGTTAACTCGGCCTCCGCATCGAGCTGCAGTTCGCAGCCGGCGTTACTTGCCTCGACCTGTTCGGTCGCTACGATATCCTTAAGCCGACGGTTAACCCGAAATAACTGCTGTTTAACTGTTACCTGATTGTCGAGACTGGAGTAACGCAGCATTTCACCAATGACGCGATTCATTCTGGCGATTTCCAGTTCGATCTGTCCGCGCTGGCTGACGGGTGATTCGTTGCGTTCAGCAGCCAGCTCAATAGCTGCTTGCAAGCGGGCGAGCGGCGAACGCAACTCGTGAGACATTTCCTGAAACAGACTTTCCCGGCCCTCGATGAGTTGCTGCAGACGACCCGCCATCCGGTTAAAATCCGCAGCCAAAGCACCGAGTTCATCATTTCTGCTGGAGATGCTTTCGGGCACGCGCACGCCGATATCACCGGAAGCCAGTTCACGCACGGCCATCTGCAGTTCGCTCACGGGCCGGCTTATTGTTCGGGCGATAAGCCATGCGACACTGACGATTACCGTTATTGCAACCAGCAGCAGTCCGATGAATGTGGCGTTACTGCCCCACAGTGAAACCCCTTTGGGAATAACGAGAAAAGCATAGCTGGTGCCATC
>JAQWPD010000110.1 GCA_029245525.1 Gammaproteobacteria bacterium
AGGCTCGGCCGAAAAGCACTCCACACGATAACGCCCGCCGGATTCAGCAAGTTCAATCAATTTAATGACCGAGTTTGTAATATCAAGGCCCACAAGGGCCTGCTTTCGCGAACCAAACATTCAATAATTCCCTTTTAAGTCGTACCCTTGTGCAACAAACCTAAATAAAAAAGTGGAATGGTCAGAGACTATATATCACCGACAAAACTAATGTAACTGCGATTTTTTCTAAAATAGGGGCACTTCGCCAGAAAAAACCAGACTAACCCTAGGGATTTAACCGAAAATAAGGCCTCATATGGCATTGGACGACTATATCTGGAGGCAGCCAAACTATAGCGGCGGACGCGATGTTAAAGGCGTATCCAGCAACTCCGCGTTTAACCTTGCGTGGTACCGTGGTCTCGGGACGGCAGCATTAAAACGCACGCGATGCATGTCCATATTTTCAATGGGTTTACCCACTTTCTGCGATTAATATGCATAATCAGCCCGGCATGGGCAAGGGACTGACTCCAAAAATCTGATGAAAGTCGCAAAACAACTTATTCCGGTGCTGCTGGCACTTGGTGCCAGCGGCGTTATTGTTGGGCTGGTCATCGCGATGGGCAGTTATTACTACCTTGCGCCGGGCTTGCCCTCAGCTGACACGATACGGGACGTAAAACTGCAGGTGCCGCTGCGGATCTACACCCGCGATGGCCGGCTGATTCAGCAATTCGGTGAGCGTAGACGCCAACCGGTGCCGTTTGAACTCATCCCTCAGCGTGTGTCCAAAGCCTTTCTTGCTGCCGAAGACGATCGTTTTTACGATCATCCGGGATTTGACTATCAAGGCATTGCGCGCGCAGCATTCAATCTCATGCTCACCGGCTCACGCAGCCAGGGTGGCAGCACCATTACTCAGCAGCTGGCACGCGACTACTTTCTAACCCGCGACCGCACCTTTGTCCGCAAAGGCAAAGAACTGATTTTGGCGCTACAAATTGAACAGGAATTTAGCAAGGACGAAATTCTTCAGCTGTATCTGAATAAAATTTTCCTCGGACAACGGGCCTATGGTGTGGCCGCTGCTGCACAGGTTTATTTTGGCAAAGATCTTAATGAACTCAACGTTGCTGAAGCCGCCACGCTCGCTGGGCTGCCCAAAGCGCCCTCTGCCCTTAACCCGGTAACCAACCCCGCTCGCGCCATTGAAAGGCGGGCATACGTGCTGCGGCGCATGTGGGAATTGAAAGACATCGATACAGAGACGTATCAGGCAGCGCTTAATTTTCCGATGGTATCCGAGCGTCATGGCAGCAAGGTTGAACTCCCGGCCTATTACGTTGGCGGCATGGCCAGCAAAGAGATGATCCGGCGTTTTGGTCAGGATGAGGCCTACACAGGCGGCTACAAAGTAGTAACTACCATTGACAGCCGTCTGCAACAGTCTGCCCAAAGTGCTCTGCGCAAAACTCTGCTTGAATACGATCAACGGCATGGCTTCAAAGAGCCGTTGAAGGTTGTCGATTTAAACGCGTTAGCGCCGTCCTTGGCGTTGGAGATCGCTGAATCTTCTGGTGACAAGCCTGCCGCGCAGATCGCTAATCAAGCGTTGCAAGCATCACTGGAGAAAAACTATCCGGCATACCGCGATTTGTCATTAGCGGTGGTGTTAAACCTGAATGCTGATAACTCAGCCAATGTCTTTATCCGCGATATCGGTCGTGCCCGTGTGAGCTGGGAAAATCTGAAACGCAGTCGCTGGGTTGATGACAACACCGTCGGCGATGAACCAAAAAACGTCGCTGATGTATTGCAGCAAGGTAGCGTCGTTTGGCTGATCAGCGATTCATTGGTGCAAGCAGAAAAAGACGGCCAAAACAATGACCGGCCACAGCAGTGGCGGCTGGCGCAGATGCCCGAGGTTCAGGGTGCGATTGTCTCGATGGATCCGTATGACGGCGCCATTACATCGCTAGCGGGCGGTTTCGACTATCTAGCGAGCAAATATAACCGTGCCTCTTCAGCCAACCGGGGTGCCGGATCAGCCATTAAGCCCTTCATTTATTCGGCGGCGCTAGAGAATGGCTTCACCGCTGCAACTATTGTTAAAGACGCACCCATTGTCGTCGATGATAAAAACCTCGAAACCACCTGGCGACCGGAAAACTACAGCGGTAAATTCTACGGCGATACGCGCTTACGCGAAGGTTTGGTTCGCTCCATGAACCTTGTTTCGCTGCAAACACTCCGCCGTGTCGGTGTCGGCAACGCTGTTGAGCATCTGAGTCGCTTCGGCTTTCCCAATACCGATAAGGCACTTCCGCGAAACCTGACGCTGGCGCTGGGCACCGGCGCGATATCGATGCTCGACCTGGTTGGCGGATATTCGGGCATTGCCAGCGGTGGCTACTATATTAAGCCGTACATCATAGAACGCATCGAAGACGTCAATGGCAATATTGTGTATCAAGCCGACCCCGCCATAGCCTGCGAATTATGCACTGACCATTGGTTTGACGACCGTGACACACTTGAAGACGATGCCGAAGACTACCTCAGCAACGCAACACAGAAACCGGATGACCCCATACTGCAAGTCAGAGTTGATGCCGGAGATAGCGAATCGTGGTTTGCTTCGGGCGAAACCACTCTGCCTCCTGTGGATGCCGAGGTGCCCTTCTACAGCGATACAGAACAAATGATTAATAGCGGCGAAAGCTGGCATCCCAACGCCAGCGAAACGCCCGCGTTTTTTGCCGGTATCAATTCGGCTCAACGTATCATCAGTCCTGAAAATGCCTATATTGTTTACGACATGATGCGGGATGTGGTTAAACGTGGCACGGGGCGCGCTATCAGGGAGTTACAGCGTGGCGATTTGGCTGGAAAAACGGGAACCACCCAGAACAGCATCGACACGTGGTTCGCAGGCTTTAATCGTGAACTTGTAGCCGCCGTGTGGGTTGGCTTTGATAACCAGAGTCGCTCATTGGGACGGCGCGAAACCGGCGGCAGAACGGCCCTGCCCATGTGGAAATACTTTATCCAAAACGCGCTGAATAACCAGCCTGAGACGGCTGTGCCTCCGCCGGCAAATCTGGTCACCATTCGCATATCGGCTGCTACAGGTGAGCTGGCCAACGCTGGCGACAGCAATACACGATTTGAAATATTCGCCGCCGGCACCGAGCCCACCGTAAAACGTGGCGATAATAGAAGCAGCGCTGAAGAACAAGGCAACGATGACGACTTCGATGCAGGGGATATATTCTAAAATCAGGGCAAACGGCCGAGCCGATATAGGCATGCATGTGGCGGTCGCACCCCAAAAACAATCGCCAAACACCGCTGAGCTTCAAGCAAGAAAAACCGACCCGATCTGAGCGAATGGCTGCTTGCCCACACCCGCATTGAGGGTTGGGCAATTGCGCACTAACTGCGCTCAGTAATGGCCTGATAATCGCGCGGGCCTGAACCCATGTACAGCTGGCGCGGACGGCCAATGCGGCTATCAGGGTCTTCGATCATTTCCTGCCAGTGGCTCACCCAACCTACCGCACGTGCAACGGCAAACATTACCGTAAACATGGAGGAAGGAATGCCCAGAGCCTTGTAAATAATGCCCGAATAGAAATCGACATTCGGATACAGCTGACGCTCTACAAAATACTCATCCTTCAGCGCTATTTGCTCCAACTGCAGCGCCAGATCGAACAGCGGGTTATCCTGCTGACCAAGATTATCAAGAACCCGATAGCACATCTTGCGAATGATGGTAGCGCGCGGGTCATGATTCTTATAAACCCGATGACCAAAGCCCATGAGGCGGAAAGGATCGTTCTTATCCTTCGCCTTATTCACATACTTATCAACGTTGTCTACAGTGCCAATTTCCTCCAGCATTCGCAGTACCGCTTCATTGGCACCGCCATGAGCTGGGCCCCACAGCGCGGCAATACCTGAAGCAACTGCCGAGTATGGGTTAGTGCCCGAACTGCCGGCCAAACGTACCGTTGAAGTAGAGCAGTTTTGTTCATGATCGGCATGAAGAATTAGCAATAGGTCAATGGCCTCTGCCGCTACAGGGTCAATCCTATAATCCTCTGCAGGCACGCCAAAGAACATGCGCATCAGGTTACTGGAGTAATCCAGGTCGTTGTCCGGATAGACAAACGGCTGACCCAGCGTGTGCTTGTAAGCTGCTGCTGCAATCGTTGGCATTTTTGCAATGATTCGGTGGGCAAAAATTTGACGGTGGCGCGGATTGTTGATGTCGAGAGTGTCGTGATAGAACGCCGACATCGAGCTTACAACACCGCCAACCATGGCCATCGGATGAGCATCGTGATGAAAACCGTTAAAAAATCTCAACATCGACTCGTTAATCATGGTGTGAGTGCGGATGGAGTGACTGAACCCTTCGAGCTGCGCCGCGGTTGGCAATTCGCCATGCAGTAAAAGATAACAAACTTCGATGTAACTGCTTTTATCGGCCAGCTGTTCTACCGGATAACCGCGATAAAGCAAAATACCCTTGTCGCCATCAATATAGGTAATGGCGCTTTCACAACTTGCGGTTGAACTAAAGCCGGGGTCAAAAGTGAAAATATCCTGCTTGGCGTAGACGGGACGGACATCGACCACATCGGGCCCAATCGAGCCTGACTTTGATTGAAGCTCAAGCTCGTCGCCAGTTGAATTGTCGCGCAGGGTATATGTCTTATCACTCATGTCTTTATTTATCCGTTACTTGTGGCGCAGTAGCAGGCAAACCGCCGAACTGCCTCATCTTTAGTTCAATAAACCGCCCCGAATGTCTGGCGACGACCGAAACGGTCGCTGTCGCCAAAAGGCTCATCCCCAATACTGATCGGCGCCAAAACCGGCCTGCACCAACTTAAAACTTACAGCAAGCTCAACGCACAAACGTCAATGGTTTCAGAACTGTATTGCTGCCATGGTGTTCGGTCGATGTTGTTGGACCATAACCGGCAACCGTTCAGCAGTCCGCTCAAAAACTCACAAAAATGTGTTTTAAGTGTCTTACGGTGACTTGCTATCCGGCAGACAGGCGAACCCGACAGTGGCGGCACAGTATAGGCTATAAGCAGGTTGCTTGCACATTTGAGACCGCAAAACGGCCATTATGGGAGCGCTGCACCCGGATGTGGGGCGGCAAAGCCCCAACATGGGTTTACCCGATGTTGTATTTCTTATGAAACTTGTCAACGCGACCCGCACTGTCGATGATCTTTTGCTTACCGGTATAAAACGGATGGCAGGCTGAGCAAACTTCGACGCCAAGGTCTTCAGCTAGCGTAGAACGGGTTTGAAAGGTATTACCGCAACTGCAGGTAACCTTAATTTCATTGTACTGAGGGTGAATATCAGCTTTCATTGTGACAATCTCAAAAATGGCCCCGGGGTTGGTTAACCAAGCCGCCGGTGCGCTCTAAACGTCAAGGGCGCGGAAGAATAGCGGCATACGCATCATCTGACAAGGGCAAAAAACTGGGGCTCCATACCTGGCGGGGCTTTATCCACACATTCTGTGGATAAGTCTGTGGACTAACCCCCCAACCAGACCCTAAGTTGCGGAAACCACAGAAAAAGAAACAGATTGGCTAATAAATAATCAAATAGAAAATACCTATAAAAAACATTAGCTTAATAGAAATATTGCGAAGCAAAACCGAGCTTTTGCTGCGTATCTTCATGAAATATTTAGAAACTGTCACGATTGTGCATAAACCACCCCGTTTTTAGACCAACTCAATGAAAAACGGGACCCTGTGCAACAATTGCGCGTAAATCAGCCACTTAACTTAATGATTGCACACCAACAGCGGCAAAAATAAGGCCGGGCGAGACCCAGAGCCGCCTATCCCTCGGGAAGAAACACACTCTGTAAATCATCCAAAAATCGCAAACCGAGTTCTGTGGGTTGCCATGCATTGGCGCCACAGGCAACCAACAAACCTTTGTCAATTGCCGCAGTCACTTTGGGCAGTAGCAAGGCCTGTGCCGCGCCTGTGCGCTCGGAAAAGCCCGCCAGTGAAAAGCCATCAAGCAGGCGCAGATTGTTTAACATAAATTCGAACAGTGCGTTTTCTGCGTCTATTTCCGCGCGCATTGCCAATGGCTGCGAGGTCAACACGCTGCCGGCAGCGGCTTGAAACTTTGCCGGCTTCGCGTGCTTCGCGTAACGCCAGATAACACCGTCTGCCGAAGTCACCTTGCCATGAGCGCCAGCCCCAACGCCCAGATAATCGCCGTACTGCCAGTAGTTGAGATTATGCCGGCAGTGATGCCCTTCAAGTGCATAGGCCGAGACCTCATATCGACCATAGCCTGATGTCGATAAGCGTTGCTGACAGGCTTCAAACATCAGCCAACTCGTGTCCTCATCCGGCAAGTTTTCGGGTGGTGTGCGGCCAAAGCGGGTGCCCGGCTCCATGGTGAGGTGGTACTGCGAAATATGCTCAGGCGCTAAGCCTAGAGCCGTATCAACATCAGCAACGGCTTCCTCAACCGTCTGATTGGGCAGCGCGTACATCAGATCGAGGTTAATGTTATCGAAGCCTGCTGCGCGCGCCTGCGCAAAGGCGCTGTGGGCGGCGGCGGCGTTGTGCACCCGACCCAAGGCCACCAGGTGCCTGTCGCAAAAGCTCTGCACACCCAACGACAAACGAGTGATGCCCGCCGCCCGATAATCCGCAAAGTCGCCGTGCTCAATTGCACCGGGGTTTGCCTCCATCGTGATCTCTGCGTCATTGGATAACCCAATCTCGGCATCAACAGCCAACAATAGCGTTTCCATTGCACCGGGTGAAAACAAGCTGGGGGTGCCACCGCCAAGAAACACGGTGCTAATTCTGCGCTCGCCGGCAAGCGTTGCATCGTTGCGCAGATCGCTAAGCAATGCATCGAGGTAACTCTGTTCGTGGAGCTCACTTTGCAAAGGGTGCGAATTGAAATCGCAGTAGGGGCACTTAGTCACGCACCAGGGAAAATGAACATATAAGGCCAACGGTATAGGCATATTAATCCGCTAAGGAGTTTGTTCCTGCAGCTGGCGGCACAGATCACGCACTGCCGCGCCACGGTGACTGCGCGCATGCTTCTCTGCCGGCAGCAACTCAGCAGAAGTCCTCGCCGCTGCAATACGTTCAGCTGTTATCACAGCGCCCTCGCCAACATCAGAAAATAAAGGGTCATACCCAAACCCCCCCGTGCCACGCTCTGCCAATGCAATGGCGCCATTCCATGAGCCTTCGGCAATCAGCGGTTCGGCATCGTTTGCCGAGCGAACGTACACCACCACGCAGCGGAAACGCGCCGCCCTTTGCTCCGGCGGAATACGCGCCAAAGCTGCCAGCAATTTAGCGTTGTTGTCTGCATCACTGGCATGCTCACCCGCGTAGCGCGCCGAATAAACGCCGGGAGCACCGTCCAGCGCGGCCACCTCTAAGCCCGAATCATCGGCTATTGCAGGCAAGCCGGATTGCTGAGCAGCAAACCGCGCTTTGAGCAATGCATTCTCCAAAAAGCTAGAGCCAGTTTCCTCTGCCGCGACCAACTGCAAAGTGGTTTGCAGAACAATATCAAATTGCCCGCCGAGCATTTCAGCAAACTCTTTCGCCTTACCTGCATTGCCTGTAGCCAGAACAATTCGCTGATTCATAACGACCAAGCCCGGGTTACTGAGCCGCGCGCCAATCATTCAGCGCAGAGCCCTGCGCAACCACAATCTCTGCAACGCCCTTTTCAGCGAGCAGCAATAGTTGATCCAGCTCATTTCGCTGAAAAGCATGTCCCTCCGCAGTGCCCTGAACCTCGATAAAACCACCCGCCTCGTTCATTACCACATTCATATCGGTCTCGGCGTTGGAATCTTCAGGATAATCGAGATCCAGCACCGGCATACCGTTATAAATACCAACAGAAATAGCGGCAACCTGACCCATCAAGGGGTTCTTCTTAATTTTTTTCTGCGCCAACATCCGTTCAACCGCAATAGCTAAGGCCACCCAAGCACCACAAATTGACGTGGTTCGTGTTCCACCGTCGGCCTGAAGCACGTCGCAATCAAGGGTGATAGTAAACCCATCGAGCGCATCAAGATTCACTGCGGCACGCAGCGACCGGCCAATAAGACGCTGAATTTCGAGAGTGCGCCCGCCCTGGCGACCAGTGGCAGCTTCACGGCGAACACGGCTGTGCGTAGAACCCGGCAGCATGCCGTACTCGGCCGTTACCCAACCCTGACCTCGGCCTTTTAAAAAGCGTGGCACTGTTGCCTCAACACTGGCAGTGCAGAGCACCCGGGTATTGCCAAACTCGGCCAGCACTGAACCGGCTGCATTAGCGGTGTAATCGGTGGTTAGTTGCATGGGCCGGAGCTGGTTCGGCTGCCTTCCACTGGGTCGAATTGCCATGGTGCGTTCCTTTAAGCAGGTCATCTACAGGTTTATGCCCCGGATGCCCCGGAGCGGATAAACGCCATGCTATATGGATTGCCTCAGGCTTGCCCGATAAAACGCAACGCAGCGGCCGAGGTGTTGTCGCTGTGTGGCGATGTCGTTTTAAGCGCTTGGGCGCCCAGTGCGCTGAGCTGCGGAGCCAGAGGCCCTTTGGCGACGGTGATCGACGCCATCTCGGGATCAGTAAGCCCCGACCAAAAACCATCAGAGCACGCCAGTAAAACGTCATCGGGAAGCAACCGTTTATAGCGGGTAATCGTCATAGCCGGTAACGCTGAATCGCCGCCCAAACAGCATTCAACAAAGTTACGCATCGGATGCGTCGAAATTTCATCCTCGGTAATAAAGCCTTCCTGCAACAGCACTTCAACATGACTGTGGTCACGACTGCGCTCAACCACGGTCTCGTTGCGCAAGTGATGGATCCGACTGTCGCCGACATGCCCCCAGTAAGCGTAACCGTCCTGCACCAAGCAAATCGCGCACGTTGCACGCGGCCTGGCCTCAACTGAAATTTTATTCCCCAGAGCAACCAACTCAGTGTGCGCGTGGCCTATAACCCGATGCATAAAGCCCTGCGGATCAAATACAGGCAGCTCAACCTCATTAAATTCGTTGCTAATGACCTCAACACACAGACGCGCTGCTTCAGCACCACCGGCGTGACCACCCATGCCATCAATAACGATCAGAAGCGTTGCCCCCTCTTTACTGACAACAGCAACACGGTCCTGATTTTCTTCCCGATTACCCAAAAGGCTTATTTGTGCGGTATCAACTTGCAAGAGTCTTCCTTGATTCTGTGGTTAGGGCATCGGCCTACTACTGAGGACGTTGTGTTTTGGCTTTTTCACGCCAGTGTTGGTGACTGACACCTTGCCTGCTTACAATAGACCCATGACAGAAACGCCGGCCAATAACAGGTGCTTGTGGGATTCTGCCATAAGAGTAGCCTACAACGCCTACCGACCAGTTCACATCGCGGAGATAGCATGTCAACGGCTTACGCCATCCGATACGACACAGTGTGGCCATGCACGGTTCGAAAACCTCGCAAAACAAGGACAGACAGATGATTAACAGCATGACGGGCTTCGCCCGGGCAGACCTGGAACTGGAAAGCGGCACACTCCTGTGGGAAATCCGCTCGGTGAATCACCGGTACTTAGAAGCCGGTTTCAGATTACCCGAAGGCTTCCGGCACATTGAGCCGCAATTGCGGGCACAGGTCGGCGAGGCTTTAAAGCGCGGTAAACTGGATGCCTCGCTGCAGTTCCATAGCGCCAACAATATTAGTGCCAAACTGGAACTCAATGAAGCGCTGGCTGGCGAAATCATCCGGCATGGCGAGCGCATCGGCGCACTGATGGATGATGATGGCAAGCTCAACGCGCTTGCCGTCCTGCGCTGGCCCGGAGTACTGAAGGAGCAAGCTCTCGATGTCGAAAACCTACTGGAGCCGGCAGCAGAATTGTTGGCTGCCGCAATTAACGATCTCAGCGAGAGCCGTGCCAACGAAGGCAAACGCATTTACGAAATGCTCGAGGAGCGCTTGCAACAAATTCTGGATATTGTCACCACCGTTAACACCCGAATGCCCGACGTGCTGGAAAGCGCCCGCGCCCGCATGCGCGAACGTGCCGCAATTCTCGAACAAAAGATTGATCCGGAGCGTCTTGAGCAGGAGCTGTTAATTCTGGCGCAGAAGCAGGATGTGGCGGAAGAACTTGATCGCCTCACCGCCCACGTTGCCGAAATACGTGAGATTCTCAATAGCGGTGAACCCTCAGGCCGCCGTCTCGACTTCATGATGCAGGAGTTAAATCGTGAAGCGAATACGCTGGGCTCAAAATCAGCCGATGCCACCACAAGCAAATGCGCCGTCGATCTGAAAGTGCTGATTGAGCAAATGCGCGAGCAGGTGCAGAATGTCGAGTAACACTCAACCCACTGCCCGTCAGAGAATAGCCATGCCAAAAATCATAAAAAACACCTGCATATCAATGCTTTTAGCCCTGCTGGTGAGTTTATACGGCACGTCTGTAACGATGGCCGATGCCGCTGATGGCGAATTCATGGGGTACAAACTGGGCAGCAATTACCAGGGTGCCGAAGAACACGTCAAGGCTGCTCGTACCAACGGCACCCTCATTGTTCAGGCAGCCAATCCGGTAAAGCCCAACGATATTACCGATGTGTTTCTGATTGTGACTGCAGCAACCAAAACCATCGGACAAATTTCGGGCTCCACATGGTTTGACACTGAGGCAAAAGCACGCAGTTTTGCCTTGCGGTATGTGAATTTGCTGCATACGAAGTACGCCGGCTGGCAGTTTGGGCGCGAGCAGATGGGCAGCGACCTGCGCATCGTCGAAGTTAATCTCGACAAGCCGCCATACAACATCCGTTTCTACCTCGATGAGGAAGAACACAATGACAAAATGATGTGGCGGTTTTCTATGACTCTAGGCTGGCTACCAGCGTCTAAAGAAGCTCAGGCTTGGAATAACATGGCCAACACCCAACACATTGCTATTGCCGATGCAGAACGCAAAAAAATGCTGGATAACGCGGATATGCGCGGTCTTTAAATGTCAGGCGCTAAACACAATAACGGCAAGCTGTTTGTCATTTCCGCGCCATCGGGTGCGGGCAAAACAACGCTGGTTCGTGAAATTATGTCAGCCGATCCGTCGTTGCGGTTTTCGGTTTCGTACACCACGCGCCTGCAGCGCCACAATGAAGTTGAAGGCCAGGCTTATCACTTCATCAGCAAAGAGTCTTTTAACCGCATGCTCGCCCACGGGGACTTTCTTGAGCATGCCGAAGTGTTCGATAACAATTACGGCACCTCACGGCACAGCGTTACAGAGCTGCTCGACTCGGGCAGCAACGTGTTGCTCGAGATCGACTGGCAAGGGGCCGAACAGGTGCGTCGCAACATGCCCGAGTGCGAAACCATTTTTATTCTGCCGCCATCGATCACTGAGCTGGAAAAACGCCTGCGGGGTCGTGCCACCGACAGCGATGACGTAATTGCGCGGCGCATGGGCGATTCATTGGCGGATTTGGGCCACTGGGCTCATTTTGATTACGCCGTTATTAATGACGAACTTGCACAGGCGGTTGGCGCGCTACAAACCATCATCGCCGGTAACGGCGAGGCACATAAAACCACTGCCAATTCGATAAAAAACGCAGCAAAACAGCTGCTTAACTAAAACCCGGCGGTACGTTATCCTTGCAAGTTGGGGGCTCTGACGGTAACCTGCCCCGCCTTCCATACAGTTAGTGATAACGGAAACTCAACCATGGCACGAATTACAGTAGAAGATTGCTTAGAGAACGTCGAAAACCTCTTTGCACTGGTCACCATCGCCTCCAAGCGCGCCCGTCGTATTGCCAATGGGGCCGAACCACTGGTTGATATGGAAAATGATAAACCTACCGTTATCGCACTGCGTGAAATTGCTGCTGGCCTTGTGACCAGCGACATCCTTACTGAAGTGGATGAGCCTAAAGAAGATATTCTCGCCGCTCAGGATGCAGAGGAACTTCTGGCCAACACCCCAATCCCGCAGCTCAACGAAAAATACTAGCGCAGCGGGTCGCAGAGCAGGTCAATAGTCGCCGCTGACTGAGCAACACACGAATTTGCTGCGCTTCTGCTTCACAGCGGAATTCGCTCCTATATACTGAAGCCCTAGCCGGATTAGAGTTCTGATCCGGTGGTGCGGTCGATGTCAGGCTTTCTCTAGAAACCCGCTCTGTCCGCGCAATCCATCTTAGGAACGCGTAATGGAGTATGCCGCAACAATTAAAGGTGCCTTACCACGAGTGTTTCGCAGCACTGGTTTCCAGCAGCTGTTGCTTAAGATCGACTACCTGCCGCAGGATCAGCGGACCAGAATCAGCGAGGCTTTTGAATTCGGAGCCAAAGCCCACGCCAGCCAGAATCGTGCCTCCGGTGAGGCCTATATCACACACCCTGTCGCCGTAGCGGCCACGCTGGCCGAGATGAAAATGGATCCCGACTGCCTTATCGCAGCGCTCCTGCATGATGTGGTCGAAGACACCGCAGTCGAACTCAGCGAAATCCGCAATCTATTTGGCGACGATGTTGCTACTTTGGTCGATGGGGTTAGCAAGCTCGACAAGCTCAACTTCACCAGTCGCAGCGAAGCGCAGGTAGAAAGCTTCCGTAAAATGATGCTCGCCATGATCGGCGATATCCGGGTCATTCTGGTCAAACTCGCCGACCGGCTGCACAACATGCAAACGCTGGAGGCGCTGCCCGCAGCGAAGCGAGCCCGCATCGGTCGCGAAACGCTGGAGATTTATGCGCCCATCGCCAATCGTCTGGGCATCAACACGCTAAAAAGTGAACTTGAAGAGTTGGGCTTCATTAACACCTACCCGTTTCGGGCCAGGGTCATTGAGCGAAACCTTAAAAAAGCTCAGGGCAACCAACGACAGATTGTTCGGAAAATCTCGGATCGATTGAGAGCTTCGCTGAACAATGCCGAAATACAAACCAACGTCTATGGCCGGAAAAAAAACCTGTACAGCATCTATCGAAAGATGCGCGATAAAAATCTTGCCCTCAATGAGATTGTCGATGTCTTCGGCTTTAGGCTGATTGTTGATGATGTAGACACCTGCTATCGCACTCTGGGTATTGTGCATCAACTGTATAAGCCAATGCCCGGACGCTTTAAAGACTACATCGCCATTCCGCGAGTCAACGGGTATCAATCGCTGCACACAACGCTGTTTGGACCAAACGGTATCCCAATTGAAGTGCAGATTCGTACCCACGAGATGGATCTCCTCGCCGACGCCGGGGTTGCATCGCACTGGCAATATAAAGCAGCAGATTCGTCAGTTATCTCGCCCCAGGCCCGGGCGCGCGAATGGCTTCAATCCATCTCCGAAATGCAGTCAGCGGCGAGCTCGGAAGAGTTTATGGAGAACGTTAAGGTCGACCTTTTCCCTGACAAGGTGTACGTGTTTACGCCACGCGGTGACATTCTGCGATTGCCGCGCGGAGCCACCTGTGTCGACTTTGCCTATGCCGTGCACACCAGCATCGGCAACCACTGCATTGCTGCAAAAATTGATCGTCGTCTGGTGCCGCTTCGAACGCAGATTAAAAACGGCCAGACCGTTGAAATTGTAACCTCCAAGCGGGCCCAGCCTAATGCGGTATGGGTTAACTTTGTGGTTACTGCAAAGGCGCGCTACAACGTTCGTCAGGGGCTAAAAAGTCTCCGTCGTAATGAGGCTATAGAACTCGGCCGACGCCTGCTCACTCAGGCGCTGGCTAATTTTGGTTCGTCTATGCGCAAGGTGAGTCGGGCCCGCGTTAAATCGGTACTGCGCGAACTCAAGCTGCGCAAAACGGTGGAGCTTTACGAGCAACTTGGCGTGGGTGAACGTCTGGCACCATTGGTTGCGCAAATGCTGGTGCAAGACGATGACCGCGAGCAGCTCGCTGGGGACCCTGTTGGTACCAGCATCGCTGTTGCCGGCACCGAGGGCATGGTGGTGAGCTATGCTCGGTGCTGTCATCCGCTGCCGGGCGATGCGATTATGGGTTACATGAGCTCCGGCCGTGGCATTGTTATTCATCGGAACGTTTGCGGCAATCTGAGCCAGTACAGCAAACAACCCAACAAATGGATTCCGATGCATTGGGCCGAAGAACTTGAGCGCGAATTCGTTGCGGAAATTAGGGTTGAGGCAGAGCACAAGCCGGGGGTTCTCGCTGAAGTGGCGGCCCGTATTGCCAATACCGATTCGAATATTGAGCAGGTGTCTATTGATGAAACCGAAGCAGACTTTGTGCAACTGCGCTTTAATATTCTGGTAAAAGACAGCGTCAGTCTCAGCCAGGTACTGAAAAAAATTCGCACTATGAGGAACGTGCGCCGCGTCATTCGCACCTGCGCCTGAATCGGTGCCTAATTTTATATAGACTCGAACAAACCCAGCCGTTAAGTCAATTTGACCAACCCTACTTTCTCTCTACCACACAGCGTTACGTGGGCCTACCGTAAGGAATTCTGCAATGCCAAAACTCGCTATTCACACCGACGATGCTCCAGCCGCCATTGGTGCTTACTCACAGGCAATTAAGGCCGGCGACACCGTCTACATTTCAGGCCAGATTCCGCTAGAGCCTGCCAGCGGTGACATTTGCAGCGCAGACATTAACGATCAAATCCATCAGGTGTTTAAGAATATGACGGCCGTTGCCGTCGCTGCCGGAGGCACCCTTGCTGACGCAGTTAAAGTGACCGTTTACCTGACCGACCTCGGTAACTTTGCCGCTGTTAATGACATTATGGCCGAGTACTTTCCACAACCCTTTCCCGCGCGGGCAGCATTGGAGATCAGTGCGTTACCGAAAGGCTCGCTGGTTGAAGCGGACGCTATTTTGTCGCTGTAAGTACGGTGTCGGGCCCCGAAAAACTCACTGACCTGCGGGGTATCGGCCCCGCACTCGCCGAAAAGCTTCAGCGGCTTAACGTGCATACGCCCGATGATTTGCTGTTTCTGCTGCCACAGCGCTACGAAGACCGCACCCGAGTTACCGCCATCGGCTCACTGCGCCCGGGCAATCGCTGTGTCATTGAGGGTGACGTCGAACTTACCGAAGTGGTGTTTCGCCGACGACGCACCATGCTGTGTCGGGTTTCAGACGGCACCGGCATTCTCACGCTGCGGTTCTTCTACTTTTCCAAAGCCCAGCAAAACACGCTGGCACGTGGCCAGCGGGTGCGATGCTATGGCGAAGTGCGCAGCGGGCCGGGCGGCTTTGAAATGGTTCATCCGGAATACCAGCTGCTCAATAAGAACAAGCCAGAACCCCTGGAACAACAGCTCACAGCGGTCTACCCAACAACCGAAGGCCTGCAGCAGTTCCGCCTGCGCGGTCTGCTGGAACAGGTGCTAAAAACACGCATTAACGACCTGCCGGAACTCCTGCCGCAGAGTTTACTTAATGCGCAGCAACTGCCGAGCCTGCAGGAAGCCTTGCTTTGCCTGCATAACCCCCCCGCTAATATCGAACTGCACGAACTCATTGACGGCAAGCACCCCGCTCAACGACGCCTGGCTCTGGAGGAAATTCTCGCACATCATCTGAGCATGCGGCGCATCAAACTGGACAACGACAAAGAGCCTGGCCTGCCGATGAAAACCGACAATACACTGCTGAATGACTTCCTCAGCAGCCTTCGTTTTCAACTGACCGGTGACCAACAACAAACGCTTGCCGACATTCAGCAGGATCTCTATAAACCGCACCCGATGATGCGCTTGATACAGGGCGATGTTGGCTGCGGCAAAACCGTTGTCGCTGCCGCGGCTGCACTGACGGCAATCAACTCCGGTTATCAGGTGGTGATTATGGCGCCAACAGAGCTTCTGGCCGAGCAACACCGCGACAATTTTCAGACATGGTTTCAGCCGCTGGGCATTACAGTGGCCTGGCTTACCGGCAGTATTACCGGCAAGGCGCGGGCTGCTGCTTACGAGGGTATTGCGGCCGGCCATGCACAACTGATCATCGGAACCCATGCATTGTTTCAAGATGCGGTGGCTTATCACAAACTCGGTTTAGTCGTTGTTGATGAGCAGCACCGGTTTGGCGTGGAACAACGCTTATCACTCATTGAGAAAAGTGGCACCGGGAAGCGGCAACCGCATCAACTGGTGATGACCGCAACACCTATACCGCGAACGCTGGCAATGACCCTGTACGCTGACCTCGACACATCGGTTATTGCCGAGCTGCCGCCGGGTAGAACGCCTGTCACAACCGTTGCCGTTGCCGAGCAACGCCGGGGTGAAGTGGTGGCGCGGATCAAAGAGGCCTGCAAAGGCGGGCAACGTGCTTACTGGGTGTGCCCGCTGATTGACGATTCGGAGGCTCTGGATTACTCCGCCGCCGAAACAACGTTTGCTATGTTGCAAGAGGCATTACCAGAGCTCGCGGTCGGGCTAATTCATGGCCGCATGAAAGCTGCCGAGAAGGATCGCACCATGAAGGCGTTTGCCGCAGGTGAACTCAATCTGCTGGTTGCCACCACGGTAATCGAAGTGGGCGTGGATGTGCCTGAGGCCACACTCATGGTTATCGAAAACGCCGAGCGCATGGGACTTTCTCAGCTTCATCAGCTGCGCGGCCGGGTCGGCCGCGGTGCCGATAAAAGTGCGTGTGTACTGATGTATAAAAGCCCACTGTCGAATATCGCGCATACACGACTGAATGTCATGCGCGAAACCAATGATGGCTTTGTGGTTGCTCAGCAGGATCTCGAGCTGCGCGGGCCGGGTGAGGTTCTTGGCAAACGTCAGACAGGCGCTATGCAACTGCGGGTTGCCGACTTAATCCGCGATGCTGATCTGCTGCCGGCGGTACAGAGCGCCGCCAACGCGATTCTTCAACAGGATGAAAAGGTTGCTCAGGAAATCATTAACCGCTGGATCGGCAACCATCAGGAATTTGTCAAAGTGTAGTCTCGGGTGACTGTCTAAGCGGGCATTGCCGGATCGGCGATGGCATGTGCATTTATCGTTTACACTTCAGCAGCAATTGATAACACAAACACACTCCGGGTCTATGCATGAACCAGCAAGGGATTGTCGCCAGTATTGAGGGCGTTATTAAGCCACTGGGCGACTACGCCCGCCTGATGCGCCTCGACCGACCCATCGGTATCTGGCTGTTGCTCTGGCCCACACTATGGGGCTTATGGATCGCTGCCGACGGTCACCCTGATTCAACCATTTTTGCGGTGTTTGTTGCCGGCGTTATTGTGATGCGCTCGGCAGGCTGCGTGTTTAATGACTTCGCAGACCGCAAGCTCGACCCTCTGGTCGAACGCACCAAAGACCGTCCTCTTGCTGCTGGCACAACCACACCATTAGAGGCGCTGGCACTGTGCGCGGCGCTGCTCATGGTGGCATTGGGTCTGGCACTAACCCTTAATCGCCTCACGCTCTTGCTCGCCTCAGGTGGTGCGGCGCTCACACTGATTTACCCCTTTGCCAAGCGCTTTTTTGCCGCGCCGCAGTTTATTCTGGGCGCAGCCTTTGGCTGGTCGATTCCAATGGCCTTTGCGGCGCAGACCGGTACGGTACCGCAACTCGGCTGGCTCATGTGGCTTGCGGTGGTTATTTGGGCGGTGTGCTACGACACCATGTACGCCATGGCTGACCGCAACGATGATCTCAAAGCCGGCATTAAGTCCACGGCTATTCTGTTTGGCCAGGCTGACGTGTTTGTTGTGGGCATGCTGCAGCTGACGTTGCTGCTCGCACTCAAGCTCATTGGCGATCAGGCCGGTTTAGGCCTCTGGTATTCATTATCGCTACTCGCGGCAGCGGCAATGATGATTTATCAACTGGTGCTCATTCGCGAACGGGTACCCGATAAATGTTTTGCCGCCTTTCTGAATAACCGGCATATCGGCGCCGTGGTATTTGCCGGAATTTTTCTCGACTACGCGCTGGTCTAGCGATAGAGCGCAGCGGCTCATGGCGTACGCGCTACCGCCCAAACCTGCACACTGGCTGCACCCGCAGCTGCAAACAAACAAGCCAACGCGCGCATCGTTGCCCCTGTTGTCACCACATCATCAAGCAGCGCGATATGTTTGCCCACCACGCGCTGCTGCCCACCCCGGCTGAGCGCAAACGCGGCCGATAAATTCGCTGCGCGGGCAGCCTTGCTCAGGCCCGTCTGCTGTTGAGTCGGGCGATGTCGCTTAACAAGATTAAATGCAAGACGCTGGCGATACACCAAGGGCAAGCACAAGGCAATTTCGGCGGCCTGATTGTAACCGCGCGTGACCAATCGATTTCGGTGCAATGGCACCGGCACAATAAGCTCAGGTAGGCTCGCACCAAGCCCCTGACGCAAACGTAAACTCAACATATAGGCCAGCACTCTGGCCAGTGCCTTTCGGCGCCGGAACTTCAGTGCCTGCAGCAACAGGTTCACCGGATACACATACTCACAAGCCATGACGCAGGCATCGAACATGGGCTCGGCAAGACAGGCGGCGCACAACAAGGTGGCGCGCGGATGAGTTGTGGCCTCCGGCATACGCAAGCGCGCAAGAGCTGAGTGGGGAGGCAAGCGGGCATTGTGCTCAGACCTTTGCAGCCGTGCCGATGCTGAAACTATGGCAGAGTCTGCGGTACTTTGGTCATAAGCCGCCGGGCGATGCACTACCGAGGCAATAGGCAGAGGCACGCCACAGCCTTCGCAATTATTAAACAACCAGGGCAAATCGGCCAAACAGGGCACGCAGATATCCTGAGTGGCATCGCGCGCAAATACACCAATACCGCAGAGCACACAGCAGGGTGTCCAGAGCCGAGCGCCAAGCCTGTCAACAAAACAGCATCGCATTGGTTGACAGCCTCCTGCAGCCCTTTAATACTGGGCATTCTGACGCGGTTACTGCCAATACGCCAACGGCAAAACCGCTCTGAATGAGCAGAAACAACCAGACACTCCGGCAGCGCACAGCGGGCTTCATTGCAGTGCATTGCCCCACCCGGGAACACCGAATATGACATCTGCACCACGCAACAATTGGACAGTAGCCGAGGTAACCGCGCTCTATGAAATGCCGTTTAATGACCTGTTGTTTCAGGCGCAGGGCGTGCACCGCGAGTTCTTCAATCCGCACGAGGTGCAAATCAGCACGCTGCTCAGTATTAAAACCGGCGCCTGCCCCGAAGATTGCAGCTACTGCCCACAAAGTGTGCGCTTTGATACCAATGTGAATGAAGAACCCTTGCTCGATTGCCGCGTGGTTATCGAGAATGCCAAAGCGGCCAAAGCCAAAGGCGCAACACGCTTCTGCATGGGTGCGGCATACCGCAGCCCTAAGCCGAAACAGGTCAAGCAGATTGCCGAAATGGTTAAAGCCGTGAATGATCTTGGTATGGAAACCTGTGCCACCCTCGGCATGCTGACGCCGGAAGCGGCAACAGAACTTAAAGACGCCGGCCTTGATTACTACAATCACAATCTTGACAGCTCCGAGCGTTTTTATAAGGAAATTATCACCACACGCACGTTCCAGCATCGCTTAGACACACTGAAAAACGTGCGCGATGTGGGCATGAAAATTTGTTGCGGTGGCATTATCGGCATGGGTGAAGAAGATCAGGATCGCATCGAATTACTGCACACACTGGCCACCATGCCCGAGCACCCCGGCAGCGTGCCCATCAATCAACTGGTGGCGGTTGAAGGCACGCCGCTAGAAGGTGTTGCCAAGGTCGACGGAATTGATTTTGTGCGCACCATTGCTGTGGCGCGTATTCTGATGCCCGCCACGCACGTGCGTCTGTCCGCCGG
>JAQWPD010000003.1 GCA_029245525.1 Gammaproteobacteria bacterium
CCGTTTGGTGAAGGGGGGCAACTACGGCTGGCCGGTTTACACCAAAGGGGTTAACTACGACGGACGGCCGGTGAATGTTGCCAGCAAGCTTGGCTTAGAACTTGCCGAAGACGAGGCTCAATTTCCGGTGGTGGATTGGACTCCGGCCATCGCGATATCCAACTTTATGTTTTATGAAGGCAAGGCATTTAAAAAATGGAACGGCGATATTATCGCCGGCACCCTGCGCGCCACCGATTTGCTGCGCATGGAAATAAAAGACAATCAGGTGGTGCACACCGAAGTGCTCATCGAGAATCTTGCGCGTTTCCGAGATATCGCGGTAGAGCCGGACGGCAACATTCTGCTGTTGCTTGAAAATGCCAATGGCTCAAGCATTATAAGGCTCAAGCGCTAGTTTTTAAGGCCATGCTATCAAGCCTTAGGAGGCTAAACAGGGCTCCGAAGCCGCCCGGCCCGCTGAGCCAACATACCGGCCCACCCAATCCAGCATCAAGGCAAAGGTCTGCGGTGCGTTCTTATGCAGATTGGCATTGTGATTCGTATCATCAAGAACAATGAGCTCCAGACACGCCGCCGGCGAGTAATAGGGGGTTTCGTTGGCGATAATAGCCGCGTGATCGCTGCAGTCGAGGTCGCCGCCGCACACCAGAAAATCATCGTCACCCACAATCATGAGCACCGGCACTGTCAGGCCCATTGACTGATCGGCAAAATATTTGTTCATGCTGATTAATTCGCCAGCCGCGGTTGTCTGGCGGGTGAGGTCATCGGTCAGCACAACGCCGGGGTCAGTATTGGCTGAGGTGTAAAATGCGTTGGCACGACTGCCGGGTTTAGAAATCAGATACGTCGGGTCAAAAATATCGCCAACAAACGGCCCGCCGAATGCGGCCACTTCAATACCCTGCCCCATAGACGGGCCAAACTCCGGATTCACATTGTGCGCGTACCCTGTTAAAACAATGCCGGCAACTTGCTCAGGGTGAGCGAGCGCATGCGACAACGCGATGACCGAACCAAAAGAGTGGCCCAGGGTAACAACAGCGTCGTAAGTTTGCTCTGCAGTAAGTGCACTGATTGTCTGTGCCAGCACATAGGCCTGCGTGTCTACATCGAGATTCATACCAAACGGGTGATCGCTTTTTCCTATGCCCAGACGATCGAAATTAAACACTGCATCACCGGCAGCAAGCGCGGCCCGCATATAAGAATAGGTTTCGGGCTGGTACGGGAAATCCCAATACACTGATCCATAGCCGGCACCGGAGACGAGCACTTGCAGGGTTTTGTTATCAAACCCACCAATCGCACACAGCTCACCCACCAATGAATAGACGGGTTTATCACCTTCTACTAACGCCACCGAAATTTCTTTCTCAACACAGTCGACACTAGGCATTTCCGCTGCTCGTGATAGCGCAAACCCGGGGTCGGAATCATGCAATACATCAACCGGGCCCTGATCAAAAACAACCAGAAACACCCAAATAAGAATGAGAGTGGCGAGGGTACTGAAAAAATAAAACTTTTTCGATCGTTTTAACTTGGCTTTATGCTGCATAAAAATAGTATCCGGGGTTTAAACAAAATAAGGGCATGGGGCTACTGCAAGTAAATGGCTGAATCAGACTGCTTATAATGTTCACAGGGCCGACGTGGCTACTGGCTGTTAGAGCGAAGCTTTCGCAACAAAACTACAGCAGCCAGCAACAAGAGCAATACGGTTAGCATCAGAGCCGCGCCCGACACTTCGGGCGTTTCCACCTGCTTCACTGAAATGCCGAACACGGACCCAGCCACAACCAAGACATAAACAATATCATCACGACGCAGAAGCACTGTGGCTGAAATTGCACCGGCCAATGCCAGCTTTATTTGCGCCCAAAACACGGCACCAAAAAAAACATTATCAAGACCCCAACCAATCTGGGCGGCGCTGAAATTGACTATAATCGCAACACTGATCCAGCCGAGGTACAAACTAAAGGGCCATTGCACCAACATTCGTTCCACAACAGGCACCGTTTTATCCACGGTTTCCAATTCGCGATATACCGCAATTAATGAGCCCAGCAAGAAAGCCATAAACAACAACGAAAGCAGCAATAACTCAAAGCGCCAGGCAAAAATCCATAAGGCATTCGCCAGACAACTGAGCTTGAAATAAGGACTCATCGCTGCAATGCGCTTGTTAACAAGCTGCCTTGGCAAAGCCTGATAGACCGCGAAGACTACAAGGGCCAGATAAATCAGAACCCAGATCGAGAAAGTAAACCCAGCGGGCGTAAATAAGGCCGGATACTGAGCTGAAACAGCCCCTGTAGCCTCACCACCTATGTTACTTCCGGTTTCCACCACGTTAAGCGCGAGCAAGGCAACCAAAGCCAGAATATTGCCACCCCAATCACTGAAACTTCGTTGCATAAGACCGCTCTGACCACAGAAGACAATTTCAAGCTAACATATTTAGCACGGCTGCTTATATAAGCAAAATACTGGCGAGCGAGCCCTGCGGATGCGCGAACAGGATAATTATGCGATTCACAGGGGTTACTTTGCCGCTAACCGTTAGAACGAAGCTTCCGCAATAAAGCCGCGGCAGCCAACAACAATGCAAATAGGCTGAGCATGAGAGCCGCTCCGGACACATCGGGCGTTGCCGCCTGCTTCACTGAGATGCCAAATGCGGCCCAGGCCACAACCAACACAAAAATAACGTCATCACGGTGCAGAAGCACTGTGGCTGAAATTGCACCCGCTAATGCCAGCTTTATTTGCGTCCAGAGCACCGCGCCAAACAATATCTCATCAAAACCCCAACCAATCTGTACGGCACTGAAGTTAGCGATAGTCGCTACACTGATCCAGCCCAAGTACAAACTAAAGGGCCACTGCACCAACATTCGCTCCACAACAGGCGCTGTTTTATCCACGATTCCCAACCCGCGATATAGCGCCATTAATGAGCCCAGAATCACCAGCATAAGCAGCAGCGAAAAGCCCAAAAGATCGAAGTGCCAAACGAAAATCCATGCGGCATTGGCCAAACAGCTGAGTTTAAAATAATGACTGACCGCTGCAATGCGTTCGTTACTGCGCTGCGATGGCAGAGCCTGATAAACAATGAATGCGGTAAGGGCCAGATAAATCAGACCCCAGATCGAAAAGGTAAACCCACTGGGGGTAAATAAGGCCGGGTACTTTGCCGAAATCTCCCCGGTGGTCTGGCCGCCCAGAGGAATACCATTGGCCATGCCATTAACCACAAGCACGCCAATAAACGCCAAAATATTGCCGCCCCAATCACTGAAACGTCGTTGCAGTTGCATAAGCTACCCCTGAATGCATGTTCAAGCCTTAAGCTAACATATTCAGCGAAACATGCTTCATGCTAAGAAGAGCACCTTGCAAGCAAGCCCTGCAGTTGCTGGCGACCCATTTTGTTCATAAGCTTAATGTTCCTTTCCGGAATTGCACCGGCATCAGGGTACGAAGCAAGCCGATTCTCGATGCTGGCCTCCCGAATAATATGCAGCACTGGGTAAGGTGCCCGATTGGTGTAGTTCTCGGCATCATCCGGCGCAGTGCCGGCAAACTGATAGTCAGGGTGAAAACTAGCCACCTGCAACTCACCATCCAGCTGCATACCGTGCAGCAAGGCATCAACCTCATCCAAAAACTGATTGTAGTCGGCAAACTCTTTTAATACCTGAGGATGAACCAACAGGGTTGTTTCAATGGCCGGACTCTCAGCCAGCAGGCTTAGCTCAACCGCCAGATCTTCAAGCAGCTGAACCTCAGATTGCGTTTCTGTTTCAACAAAACGAACGCGCTGATTAACCACTTCGGCTTTGGCGAACGGACACAGATTCAAACCGACGACCATAAGATCGACCCAACGCCTGACGGCAAGCAAGACTGCACTTTCAGCTTTAGTCATGAGAGTTTAAAAATAGCATCGCCGGTTTTGACGATACCCGGCTCAATAACACGTGCGTTAATGCCGCGGAGATTAAGCGCTTTGCCAACCATTGAATTAACAAACCTCATGGCATCACGACCAAACCGCTGAGAAAACTTTTTGCAGCCCAAATGCGGCTCCGCAGTGACCTCGATCACGGCTGAGCCTATTGCCAAGCGCGCACCCGCCGATAAGTTGGCAGCACTCAGGTCAATATCAACATAGAACTGATCTCCCGCCAGCGGCCAACGGTCTTTAGTTTGAGCAAGCAAATCAATAACTCTGGAGTTCATGAGGTTCAGCTGCATATCAGCACGCGCCGAACCAGCACCCATAGAACCCAAACCCCGTTGCAACCAGTTATCGCCAACCAAACCCTGTGCTAAATCGAGCGTGGCTGTTTCCAGCACTTCGCGATGATCAATCGCGGGTCGCCTAACAATAAGCTCTACCGGTCCGTTATCTTTAGGGGCCGCACGAATATGGGTCAGACCGGCCTCAAGCTCTGCTGCAGTGAGATGCTTTAACATACATATCTGTGCACGCTAGTCAGGCAAACCATCGTAGGCTTTTGCCTCATCATATATAAGCATGGCATCAGGCAGCAGTAAAAACCCGTCTATCCATGACACGAACATGCTCCACCAGAAACTCGCCAGGTAGGTAGGCTTATTAAAATAACGCTCTTGCAGCTCCTCAGCAGTATAAGCCTCAAAGCCGCCATAAATACTGTTGCAATAAATACCATTTAATGACAATGGCCCTTCGGGATAAAAGCCAAAACCATAATAATTTCCTAAGGGCGCGCCAATTGCTGCAGGACGAACGCCACCAAGTGCATTACCATCGCCAACACCATCGTCACCGTCCGTGGAATCGTTATCACCATCGTCGCGTACCCAGCTCACCGGTGGATTAAAATAGCTATCCACAGGTCCATCCCAGTCGCCCTCCACCTGCATATAGCTGCTGTCAGGCGGCGTTTCATCAAATTGAATCCAACGAGCTAAACGATGTTGAATCGCTGATAATGGAACAGATGTTCGGAGTGGATTAAATGGCAGCGTGCAGGGGCTATCAACATTACCCGTCGCTGGTATGCCGAACTGGTACTCCCCGATAACCTGCCCTTGCAAACTCATCCAGTAAGTCACGTGAGATGTGCCAGCTGCTTCGTAAATTCGCAACAAAGGTTGATCGACCATGGTTTGCCGCACACGGGCAGCCTTAATATCCGACTCCGTTGTGAATCGAACGATTTTTGGCAGATTGTGCTCAGAAGGGCCGCTTGCAAGCGGTTCCACAAACGTTTCCAGGCAGCCCGCTTCGCGGTTGAGTGCGTTTTCGCAATTACGCCTATCGCCTAAGGGATAAGACCCGGCGCCATTTAATAACCGCGCAACCGGTCCTCCGGCCGCATTAATATAGCCATCAACAATAGGCTCACAACTGTCGGTTGCCTCAAGCTCTGCTGTGCAAGGTGCGGCTGCCGAATAAGAGGGATAAAACGAGTTGGCAAAGGTCGTGACATAGGCGGCTGATTGCGAATACCCTGTGGCAATAATGACATCCACGCCGAAACCATTCATCGGATTGTCTGTATTGGTATCTGCTTTCAGCAACGCGGCTGCCTGGTTCAGAATATCCCATGTGTATTTTCGGGTCGGCACATTAAGTGACGCATAACGGGAACGATTTCTTGGCTGTGCGCCGGACGGTGCAGGCCAGCTGTCTGCGCCCCAACTATCGCGCATAAAATCAGCCGCGTTGTCGGAATAGGTAACGCCAACCCAGGCCGCGCCATCTGCCATCATCGAACGATGCGTTAAATCCCACATTGGCGAGCCGTCATAATTGGCTGTTGCATTAAGTATTTCCAGATGCACCACGCCATTAAAATCTGCTGGTTCTATCGGACGCCTAATAAGCATCCGTGTGGTGTATGAGCCACTAGCACCTGAGGCCACAGGCTCGGGACTTTGGTTCAAATCATCAACGTAATCATATTCATTTGCTGTGCCTGAGATGAGGACCTCTTCTTCGAGGTATCCCTGTGGGGTGAGATCTTCATACCATGCCAGAAACGGCACATCGCGATCTTCAGGTCCGGTGCCGGCACTGGTCGGCTGTATCTGAGCACTCGGAATAGGCACTGTGGCATGGGCAGTGCACATCAGCAGAACACCCAGCACTGCAAAAATAAACTGCGCCCTGCAACGGGACCAAAAAAAACATCGGGACAAATAAATAGCCATGGCAATACCTACACACTATAAGAACGCACCGTGCAATTAAGCATAACAGCTTAAGAATCAGGCGGGTAAATGCCAAAAAAGAAAGGTCTTATTAACCTCAGTGCGGGTCTTATTATGTTAAAAGCCTTAAATATCGCCTACTTTGATGGCTTTATATCGTTAATGCCCCAATCTTCGAGCTTCTTCTCAAAGTTCCACAACGGATGGATACGCTCAAGATCAGCCAAATCGTCGACACTGGCAAAGTCGTAACCGTTGCCCTTATCGTTGTACCACTGCGTATAGCGCAACGGGTAGATGACTTCTTTCGTAAAAATGCTCAACGTACGAATGAGCCACTGTGGAAATTGTTTATACGCAAACTTGGTGCCGTGACGATTCATGCGTTCGGCTATTTCAACACGCTGGTTACCAGTCAATGCCGTAGACGCAATTGAAAAATCTTCATTAGAAAACACTTCCGGATACTCAAATACCGTACCTACCCACTTACCCACATCACGAACATCAACCCAGTTCACCATAAAATCCGGCTCCATAATGCCGGGCATAGCGTTCTCTTTAATCATAGTTTTGGACAGCTGACTGCTACCACGGAATGCTTCCTGCGCGGTGTAATCAACCCGATGCATGCCAAAGTAGTAGGCCGGCCGATGAATGGTGGTGACGTTAATACCCTGACCACGCATAAAATCGGAGACCCGCAAACGCTGCTGAATCCACCATGGGGCTTCGGGCGCACCTGGAACAATCCCGCGAACTTTATCTGGCGGAAACACAAGAGTTACAGCATGCTTAACCGATGGATTAGCTTTCATTGCAGCAATCATTGCTGTGATTTGTTTCATTACCAGCGGTCTGCCACCAACCGGGTCATTGCCATGATTATTAATTTTTCCTGCCTTGCTGGAATTAGCCGTTACGTACAGAACAACGCCGCTGCAACCGGCAAAAGCATCGGTGAGATTTTCTTCCGAATACATATCGACCCCGGAATGCAGGGTTAGCAGGCCGGGATGAGTTGTTTCGGTAAGCTCTAACAGGCGCTCTAGACGAGCCGCTGCACTGGTGCCAGGCGTTCGAAACAACGCACGCACTCTGAACAAACGGGTTTTGGTAAGCTCTTCAACAACCGCATAGCACTCCCAGCCTGTAGAGCAGGTCACTGCAATCATAGGCAGCTGGTCTACCGACCGTTCTTGCGCAGGCGACTTGTCGCGCTCCGCTTTTATCGCGAGAACGGACTCAACCAGGCGCTTGTTCTTGGCTTTAATGGCCTCCTGAGCCAGTCTAACGGCGACATTCCTATCCATAATGCAAAATCCTGAGTTGGTCACAAAGACCAATTATGCCAGATACCGTTAATTTCCAGCAAAAAACCCGCTGAAGGCGATTAACCCACGCAATACCGGTGATGCCGTTATGCGTGCAACACACAGTCGAGCGCATCCACAGCAAGGTGCCACAAGCAACCAGCAGCCAGCGCCTGCCATCGCCATGAAGGAAGAGCCAGCAATGCAACATAGACCGCTGCTGCCCAGCGACTGTGCAATGGGTGAAAGCCAATACTGCAGCGATCAGGATCAAATATCGGGTCTGCAAATAGGTGGTCTAAGTCGATAAGCATGGTGCTCACCATCAGCAGTCCTGCGCGCTGCCAATGCGAAGGCCAAAGCACTCGCGCGATGCCAAACGGCAACACTAAATGAAAGCCATAGTGAATGGCGTGGCGAAAAAAATCCTGCGCAATGTCCAAACAACACCTCAGAATCCGTTAGTGCGGCAGCCGGCTGCTTTAGATCGAAGGCTTACTGCTCAAAGCTCTGGATAGTTTGTGGCGCAGCAATGCGCTCCAAGTAGGAACTTTGCATCGTTTGCAGCTGATCGCCTGCAGCACCCTCAAAAATCAAGTTAGTGCTTTCACCAGGGTCTGCGGTGAGGTTGTACAACTCAGTCCAGACAACCCCAGCCAACGGATCGGTACTGCTGGAAATGACAATCAACTTCCATAAACTGCCGTCGTCCGCATAGCTGTAATAGGCACGATTCATGCGCTTAGGCGCCCCAGCGGAAATCGGCTCGCCCTGAATGATCAAGTGATCACGCGGTGCGCCCTCAGCGCCAGTAAGTTCCGCCAAAAAGCTCTTACTGTCATTCGCCTGACCCTCCGGACGCTGCAAACCTAACAGCTGATAAAACGTCGCAGATAGGTCCTGTAAGCCCACCAAGTTGTTATTGAGCGTGCCAGGCTCGGCTGCTATCTGCGACTGCAAGGTATCGCCCCAGACTGCAATTAACGGAACTCGATGACCGCCTTCGTGGATCTGCCCCTTGTATCCACGCAATGGCACACCACGATCAATACCCTGAGGGTTTATCTCCTCTAAATCTGCCCAACGGAAAGGGCCATTGTCACTGGTAAAGATAATTAACGTATTGCGCAACTGGTCGTTTGCCTCCAGGCCATCAAGCAAAGCACCTAACATCAGATCGAGTTCGCGAATCACATCGCTGCGGTCCGATGACGTCGACCCGGCGATGGCCTCTCCCGAGGAAGCCGGCTGGTCATCGGCTGTGCTCGTCACATTAAAAAACTGCGGTGGCGAATACGGACGGTGCAACTGAGGTGGCGCAAAAAACAAAAAAAAGGGCTCTGGCGCAAGCGACTCTTTGTTGCGCGCTGAAACCTGATCAAAAAACTGCAACGCTTTGCGCGTAAGCACTCTGCCCGAACTGCTGCTGTCGTAGTTGTCGAGGGCCCAACCCCTTGAACCCAGGCGACTGTTATTGTGCGGGCCTGCCCACGTATTCGGCACATAGATAAAGTGATCCAGGGCCTCGGCGCTGTTATCGAACACCTTGTAACTCGACGAACCCTCATCAAACCTCACCAAACGATCATTTTCAAAATAAGCGTAAGGCGGACCGCTTAAACCGCCCGGCAACACAAAAGAGTAATCAAAACCGAATTGCGTAGGCCCCCGGTCAAACGCACGGGTAAAATCGATATTGCGGTGCTCCCGTGAAACATCATCGCCGGCGAGATTGTAAAACATACCGCCGTTATGAAGCTTGCCGATAAAAGCTGTTTGATAGCCCACTTCATTAAACAGATCGCCAAGAGTCTCTTGACCCGGCAGGATCATGGTAGCGGGCTCATAGGAATCGTAGATGCCCGCGGCAATGCGGCCCCGATGCGGATAATTGCCGGTCAGCATCGAGTACCGGGTGGGGGAACACACAGCGGAGGTAGAGTGCGCCTGATCAAAATACACACCGGCATTTGCCAGTGCATCGATGTTGGGTGTGTCGACGCCTTCGCGTGGGTTGTAAATGCTGACATCACCCAGACCAAGGTCATCCACCAAAACCACAACCACATTTGGGTGAGTAATATGCACCCAAATACGCTCCGATATTGCATCGCCATTGACGATTTGATAACTGAAAGCATCACGGCCATTGAAGCGCCAAGTCGGCTCGTACACAAACGCGCCATCGGGTTCAATGGTTACCTGGCCATAAGCAGGCGGTGACGCCAGGCGGGCAGTAGCCGTATCGCCAGCAGCATCGTTGGCCAGAAGCCCGGGCGCGGCCTGGCGCAACGTGGCTCCGGAAATAATACTGTAGCTATCGGCTGCGCCCGATGCGCCCTGATGCGGTGGCGACACGCTCGTGGGTTCGCAGCCTGCAAGCAGCCCTAGCATTGCCAACGATAGACCCACTAGCCGAGCACGTTGCTGATACACAGATACCGAGCCTTGCAAAATCATAGATGAGCCCCGCCAAAAAACACGTAAGAAGCATGCAAGGCAGTAAACTATCGATAAACCCTGCACTTATGCTACCCGCAGAATACACCACCTTGCCCGGAAGGCGAATCTGTCGGTGATATATCTGCCCGGACATCTGCCGGAGGACCTCAGCTATTCATTGCCGGATTGAATCCGCCGGAAGCGATGAATTTGGCGACGCTCCTTCTTATTGGGCGGGTGATCACTGGCAATATAACCCGCCATTCCTGCTTTACGTTCTGCTGCCCGCTCGGCACGTTGCATTTGGCTGGCTTCGGTTTCCTGATAGAGCAAGCCCGCATCCATCGCCCCACGCCGCTGCTCAGACAAGGCCAACACCAGCACCTGCTTTTCATCAAGACCCTGGCGAACTGACAGCTGGTCGCCCACGCTGACCATCTTCGCCACCTTGACTCGCTGGCCATCGCAGCGCACCTTGCCACCCTCTATTGCCTGCTTGGCCAGGCGCCTTGTTTTAAAAAACCGGGCAGCCCAAAGCCACTTATCAAGTCGCACTCGTGCAAACTGATCGGTGTGCTTTAAAGGTGCAGTCACCGAAAATACCCTTTCGCCAATAAGAGAGTCATAGTGCACGAGTGTAACGCACAGATGCCGCAATTACGGTCGCCAAATGCAACTCTGCTTTATATGCAATGACTTATCCCGCATCATATGCTCAACCTATCGTCATGATCTGGAGATTAACTTGAACCTTTTAACATCAATGCGCCTTTCGGGGTTTATTGCCATTGTTATTTTTGGACTGAGCGCCTGCGCAAATACACCGCACACAAGCGTCATTCAGCCACTCGAAAAATCGGCCGTTGTGCCGTACGAAAAAATATTGGTGCTCGGTCTGTTTAATCGGTTTCAAGTGCGTGAACTCGGCGAACGAAAAATCGTTCAGGACATTAACAAGGGCGGCACCGTGGCTGTCGCGGCCACCTCATTGATGACCACCACCATGCCGTTGAATGCTAAAACCATAAGCGAAGCTATCACTAAATCGAATGCTGATGCTGTGTTGGTGGTTCAGTTGTTAAATGCAGATGATGAAAAGATCAAAGTTAAATCCAGAGATCCGAAAACCAGCTATAAAGTAAATCCGCTCGGCTACTACTCAAACTTTTACTACCCCGGCGGTTACTACAATGTTTGGGAGGTGAGCATTCAGGAGTATATGGAGCCCAAGTATCTAGAGCGCAAAATGAAACTCACTTTAATGACCGAGTTATTCATTCCAAAAACCCGAGAAAGGGTCTGGGCTATAGAATCAAAAGCCAACATTGTTCGTGATTTGAGCCGGCCGGATTACCACCCGTTCATGAACGCAGAAGCGGCGCAGATTGTGAAATATTTGCAAGCCGATGACATTATTGAAAAAGCCGCCCGTACCCGGTAGGAGCGATTCATGCCGTCCGGCGACGTCCTGAACCCGATCAGTACCAACCACTACCGGCAACTGCCGGAAGCACTGTTCAGCCTAGGCAATCCCGAGCCGGTATCTGCACCCGCCTTGCAGTTACTCAATAAGCCATTGCTTGATGAGTATGCGCAGGATCATAAATGGTTTGAAAGCAATGCCGGGCTTGCGGTGCTTTCCGGCAACGCCGTCAATGCGGCAAACCCGCCCATCGCCATGGCCTATGCCGGCCATCAATTTGGTCAGCGAGTGCCGCTGCTCGGGGATGGCCGGGCGCACATGCTGGGGCAACTGCAAACCAAGACGGGCGCCATTGATGTCCAACTAAAAGGCTCTGGTCGCACACAATACTCCCGTGGTGGCGACGGCCGTGCCACATTGTCTTCGGTCTTGCGTGAACACCTCATCAGTGAGGCGATGGCAGGGCTCAATATCCCAAGCACGCGCTCACTTGGGGTAATCACTACGGGAGAGACCGTCTACCGTGAAACTCCAGAGCCTGGTGCTGTTCTTATTCGCACCGCACGCAGTCATATCAGAGTGGGCAGTTTCCAACACGCTGCTAACCTGGGTGACGATGCGGTAAAAGCGCTGGCCGATCATCTGTTGAAATACAGCTACCCTGAACTCACTGACAGTGCAGCGCCCTACACTGATTTGCTGCTGAGCGCATGCAATCGTCAAGCCGATCTTATTTCTCAGTGGATGCTCTGCGGTTTTATTCATGGGGTGATGAATACCGATAACATGTCACTGGTTGGCGAGACCATTGATTTCGGACCCTGCGCTTTCATGGATACATTTAAGGCTGATAAAGTCTTCAGCTCAATCGACCGCCAAGGTCGCTATGCCTGGGCAAAACAGCCCGGCATTGCTTTGTGGAACCTCAGCCGCTTTGCCGAAACACTGCTGCCGCTGTTTGATAATGATAACGATACGGCTATTGGTATTGCTGAACGGCAGCTCAGTAGTTTCATGCCGGCTTTTCAAACCGCATTCTATTCGGGCTTACGCCAAAAAATCGGTCTGATAAACGAACCGCATACTGCAAATGCCTTTGCCGATAGGACGCTCAGCGTTTTAGGTCAACACGCTATCGATATGACGGTATTTTTTGACGCCCTCACCCGGCATGTGAGTGGCGAATCCGAAACACCGCTGCTGGATCTTTTCAACAATAAAGCCGATGCCATAGAATGGCTCAGCGATTGGCGTGCGCTGCACAATAACAACCCCGGCACAGCCGACACTATGCGGCGGGCAAATCCGGCACTTATCGCTCGCAATCACCGCGTGGAGGCGGCGCTGCTGGCAGCAACAAACAACAACGACCTAAAACCACTGCTGCGTTTAAGCGAGGCGCTGAGAACCCCTTATCAATGCAGCACAGAAAATAGAGACCTGCAACAACCCCCATTGCCGGACGAAATTGTTAAAGAGACCTTTTGCGGCACCTGATAGGTCAGCCCCAATGGGCGATGGCACTATCCGGCGAACACCCTTTATTGTTTAGGCTTAATTACGTGCTTGAGCCTGAGCAAGACTGAGTGTTTGATGGCTTAAAAACCATTGCCGATTAAGCGATATTTAATTACGCGGCAATAACGGTTTAGCTCATGCCCGCGACAATGGTGGTTACGCCCGTAATACCCATTTGCATCCCTATAACTGCAAGAATTAGCCCCATTAAGCGAGTAACTATACTGAGACCACCTTTACCAATGACCTTGAGGATATTGGCGCTGAAAATAAAGCAGATAAACGTGATCGCGCATAAAACAGCAAATACAGATATGGTAATTAATATTCCATTTGTTTGATCCGGGGCAGAATAATTCATTGCCGTTGCAATTGTTCCCGGGCCAGCAAGGAGCGGAACTGCCAGAGGTGATATTGCTATATCAGAATCGTCGTTATGAGGTTCAGCCGAATGCAGACTGGAGCCGTGTCCATTAAGCATGTGGCACCCAATAAGGAACACCAAAATTCCTCCGGTTATTCTCATTGCCGAAATAGTGATGCCAAATACATGAAAGATCTCCTTTCCAAGTAACGCAAAAGCGGCGATTACTGCAAATGTAATAATCAGTGCTTTGGCTGCAATTTTTATTTCTTCTGACTTGCTTCTACCCCCTGCCAGAGCAGCGAAGGCCGCGGTGTTGGCGATAGGGTTCATTATCGCAAAAAACCCTAAAAAGACGGTGACTATTTGTGTGTATAGCTGACTCATTTTATGACCATTCCTCTGTATAGCGTTAACACACAAAATCAGACCGACCAAAAGGTCGGTAATCTTTTTTGTGCTAGTTATGCTGATCGCATGGCGCCCTAATTAGTTGAGCGGCACATACGTTCGTTTAATTAGGCTCCCTTAGGGTTAGGCCCATATTGGTTGTCGCCGGCACTGCTGTCTGTTGCTAAAAATACGATAAGCACAATTGCGCCGATTAATGGCACTAAAAGCAAGAGCAACAACCAACCTGTGCGATCCGTGTCATGAAGCCGCCTAACAAGAACAGCGATGCTTGGAATAAACACAGCCAAAGAATACAGGCCGCTGACCAACCCCGGCCCGGTTGCTGGGTCATTAAGACTCGCGGCCACTTCTATCACACTCAGAACTAGGGTGATAATAGTGCTGATAAGAATAAACATCCAATATTCTTTTCGTCTTGCGCGCCCCGAAAATACCGCATACTTTTTTAGTACATCAATATACCAGTTCATAACTATTCCCCATCAATAATAAAACCAGTTTAAAACAACATGATTTCTTAAATCAGTAGGCCCATGCTGGTTAACCGCAAGTGCCAAGACTGAC
>JAQWPD010000011.1 GCA_029245525.1 Gammaproteobacteria bacterium
TGTGCTGCTGCCGAATGTTACGTACACCAATCTGGGCTACACGGGCGTTGAGCCGTTATTCGACAGCAACTCCTATATCTTTACTTTGCCGGATTGCGGTTATCTTGATTGCTCTAGGAGCAAGCAGGTTTTAGATCTTGATAATGACACCCGCCTGTTTAGCCAAGACCTGCGTTACACCTCACAGCTTGATGGACCGGTTAATTTCGCAGTGGGTGGTTTGCTTTGGAAAGAGAAGGTTAAGCAAGAAGCCCGCAGTATAACCATTGCTCCATTGATTACTCGATTTGGCGAATCTACGTTTGGGGGCTTTGGGTGCCCTCCAGGGGACACTTGTCCCCCTGATCCCTTCGTACCCCTTATAGGCCCCCCAGTGCCTGGTCAAACACCCATTGAAAACGACTTTCCTGCGGCCAACCAAGTGATCGTCGGCGGCGTGAATATCCCGGACAGTAATGTCACGCGCCGCAACACCACCAGTTACTCGTTGTACGGTTTGTTTACGTGGGATCTGGACGACACACTGAGCCTTGGGCTTGAGGGTCGTTGGGTGTCTGAGTCGCTTGAGGTGTCAGGCGGCATTTGCGATGCTCCAGCAACGCTTGCTTTGGTGGGCAGTGGTAACGGCAGAAGCGCGACTTCATGCGGATCAAACTATCGTGGTGCATCGTCGGTCGTTGAGGTTATAAATGCCGATGGCTCTTTGCCGGTTGGCGCTTACAGCACACCGGTGCTTAATACGACGTCAAAAAAGTTTAAAGAGGATTTCTTCGCACCCAAGGCCACGTTGACGTTTACGCCCACTGATACGCAGATGTTCTATGGGTCTGTTGCACAGGGCATTAAGCCCGGTGGTATCAGTACAATTACGTCAGGGGCATTCTTTTCTCCGGATGAGAACACCTATCAAAAAGAAAAGCTGTTGGTGTATGAGCTGGGTTCCAAAAGTACGCTGTTTGATGGCGGTGTGTTGTTTAATGCCACCGTATTTTTTCAGGAGTACACCGATAAGCAGGTCGGGGTGACACGTTACGATCCTACTATTGACGCCGATGTCGGCAGTATCGAGAATGCCGGTGAAGCCGAGACATATGGCCTGGAGTTAGAGGCTCAGTGGCAAATGACCGAATACTTATCTGTCGGCGCGGGTTATGCCTATCTGCAGTCTGAATACACCGACTTTGTGCTGGAAACTCAGTCTGGAACCAATGTGGCGCGTGATCTGGTTGCGGGTGGCGGTGGTTGTTTGGTTCTTTCCCCCGGGCGAGCAGCGGTACCCGGCCAAGTCCCCGCCGATTATGGCACGCCTGGGCGCTGCAAAGTTGATCTCACGGGCAATGATGTTGAGGATGTGCCCACGCATTCTTTTGTTGGCAATACCCGTTGGGAATCACCGGTTGGAACGACAGGCATGAATTACTACGCCGATGCCAGTTTTATCTTTAAAGACAAGCGTTTTGTGGATGAGTTTAATACTAAGGAGCTGGACTCCTACTGGTTGGTCGACGTCCGTACCGGGTTGATTGGCGATAAGTGGGAAGCTCTTTTGTTTGTCGACAACCTGTTTGATGACGATACGGTGAAGTCGGCTCTTGATTATGGTTCTATTGTTGATTCGAACCGTCAGGGTTTCCTACCGCCGTCGCCACCCGATGGGCTGGTTGCATTTCTGCCTGATCCACGCGTTGTGGGCGTCAGATTCAATTTCCTTTTTGGCTACTAATTAACAGGCATTTGTTAAGGGTCTTTTAATCTAAAAGGGCCGCATCATCGATGCGGTCCTTTTTTGGCTCTGTGTTTGGCGTTCTTCGTCTGAGGCTGTTTCAGGCAAGCGCCAGACGTTTTCTTTGATCGCCTATTGCCGAGCGCAAGCGCTAAATTAATGATCATGATGCTGTGGCAGTCCGACGAATCGATAACCCGCTGTCACCTGTGTATGGCATGATGCGCCGATGACTCCGTTTATTATTTCCCAAATCCTTGCTTTTATTACCCTGATTATTGGGATGGCCGCATTTCAATTTAAAGACCGTCAAAATATTCTACGCGGCTGGTTTTTTGCTGCAATGTTTGCAGCCGCGCATTTTTATTATCTTGATAATATCGAAGCGGCCATATTGGTGGCAATTATAGGCATTCGGTTTTTGGTGTCGTCGATGACCTTCGATAAACGCCTGATGTATTTTTTTATGGCTGTTTCTCTAGCAGCGTATGCCCTCACTTACACACAACCGGTCAGTTTACTGGCGCTGACAGCAACAATGGTCGGCACTTGGGGCACGTTTCAGCGGTCTCAGACCACGGTGCGTTTAACCATGATGTCCACTGAATTGCTCTGGGTGGTGCATAATTTTATTATCTGGTCGCCGGTTGCGGTTGGCATGGAAGTGTTGTTCTTTGCCAGCAACATGCTCGGTTTCATTCGGCACCGTAAAGCTCAGGAGACAGCTCTATAATGATTACGCTGCATCAACCTAAACGCGCGTTTGGCTTACCATGCCCAAGCGCCTTCTGCGTCAAACTCGAGGCGTATTTACGCATGGCCGAAGTGCCCTATGAGTTACTCGAGGGTGAACCTACCGATGCGCCGAAGGGCAAGGTGCCCTGGATTACGCACCATGACAAAGCCATTGGCGATTCCAGTTTGGTTATTGATTACCTGAAGGGTGAGTTCGGCGATCCGCTTGACGGTAAGTTGTCGGTAAAAGAGTGGGCGCTGGGTCATGCAATGCAGAAGATGCTCGAAGAGAGCCTCTATTTTGTGTCTTCGTATTCGAAGTGGGCGGACGATGATTCGTTCGCTATTTACGCAGCAGAACTGTTTCAGGGCATGCCTGAGGAGCAGAGAGCCTATGTGCCGGACATGGTTCGCGGCAAAGTGCTCGAAAAGTTCAAGGCGCAGGGCATAGGCCGGCACAGTAGCGCTGAAGTGTACGCCATTGGTTGCAAAGATGTGCTGAGCTTTACTGCGTTGCTCGGAGACAAGCCCTATTTGCTCGGTGCTGCACCAACGTCTTTTGATGCCTGCGCACTGGGGGTCATCGGTAACCTAAAAGATGGGCCGTTTAAAAGCCCTGTGCAGGATGAGATACAAGCAAGTGCAGCACTAAGTGCTTACATAGACCGAATGCGCGCACGCTATTTTTCTGATCTTGGATAGCTCGGGCAGTGGTTCTATTTCAGTAAAAACGCACCATGGAGTTAATAATGATCCAGCAGCAATTTGCAGTGCAGGCGGCCTACCAGGCGGCGATGAACCGACAGTTCTATGCCGCTTGTGAGGGGTTAAACGCGGAGCAATTGACGCAGGATAACGGCGTTTTTTTTAAATCGGTTATGGGTACGCTGAACCATATGTTGTTGACCGATCGTATTTGGTTGGCCACCTTTCAAAAAGAGAAGTATGCGTATGAGAGCCTAAGTCAGATTCTTTATGCGGACTTTGCCGAGCTTCGCGAAGCGCGTGAAACAACCGATACCGATATTGCTGTTTGGTTAAGTGGTGTGACTGATGAGCAGTTGCAAGCTGGCTTTCACGATCGCCTG
>JAQWPD010000016.1 GCA_029245525.1 Gammaproteobacteria bacterium
GCTCTGTAGGCATAAACAGCAGCCCCGACCTGCACCAAGACGAACACAAAAAGCATCACCCACTTATACCGAACCAGCACCCTTATCAGGTCCAAGAAGGTTATTTCTTGAGGCGGTTGTTCATTCATAATTTACCCATGAGATCTCAATCTAAAAAGAAGACGCATAATCAGTGATCTTACCTTTTTCAGTACACGTTGTGTACTTCTAATGCCTAGGCCAAGACATGCGCATCCATTTGATTTAAATAGCCAACTCGGTCTCTCTGCCATCGTCTTAATCCCTGCTTTTTGCTCAGAAGCACGATTAGACAGCGCCACTAATCGGAACCGCTTGCTAACCAGGGACCAAATAGCCAGGAACATGATTTAAAACACGACAACAAAATATCTGCCAGAGCGGCAGAGAAACCGAGATCGTATTGCAATAATAACCGCAAACACCTTTCTGAGCCCATTTATTACCCAAAGAGACTCTGTTAACGCGGTCACGTCAACCCGTTTTAGCGTCCGACAGCCCAAGCGCCTGTTGCTGCAGCTGACTGATCTCATCACGTAATGCGGCGGCTTCCTCAAACTCCAACTCTCGCGCATGCTTCAGCATGTTTTTCTCAAGCTGCTTAATCTTCTGCATTGCTTCTTGAGGGGTTAGATGCGCGTACTTACCGCCGCGCTCTGCGACACTATGCAGTCGCTCGGCACGACTGCCCCCCGGCCTCGCACCCTCCATAATATCCCGCACCTGCTTATGGATTGTTTTAGGCGTAATTCCATGGGCTTCATTGTGGGCAATTTGCTTCGTGCGACGTCGTGCAACTTCATCCATCGCGCGTTGCATGGAACCTGTGATTCTATCGGCATACAAAATTGCTTTACCGTTTACATTGCGTGCGGCTCTGCCCATGGTTTGAATTAGGGAGCTGTCAGACCGCAGAAAGCCCTCCTTATCGGCATCAAGAATCGCAACCAATGACACCTCCGGCATATCGAGGCCCTCACGCAGGAGGTTAATCCCCACCAAAACATCAAACTCACCCAAGCGCAGATCACGAATAATTTCTGTGCGCTCTACCGTTTCAATATCCGAATGCAAATAACGCACCCGAACGCCATGCTCATGAAGATAGGTGGTGAGGTCCTCTGCCATTCGTTTGGTCAGTGTGGTAATTAACACCCGCTCACCCAACTCAACCCGCAGGCTAATTTCTGAGAGCACATCATCTACTTGGCTGCCCGCTGGCCGAATCTCAATATCAGGATCGACCAAACCCGTCGGCCTCACTACTTGCTCTGCAATCACATCAGAATGTTCGCGCTCATAAACACGCGGTGTGGCGGAAACGTATATCGTCTGAGGTGAACCTTTCTCAAACTCATCGAAACGCAGAGGCCGGTTATCAAGTGCAGATGGCAAGCGAAAGCCATACTCCACCAATGTTCGCTTCCGCGAACGATCGCCTTTATACATTGCTCCAATCTGTGGAATCGTCGCATGACTCTCATCAACAATAAGCAATGAATCGGCGGGCAAATAATCGAACAAACAGGGCGGCGGCTCACCCGTTTCACGGCCGGATAAATAGCGACTGTAGTTCTCAATACCACTGCAATAGCCAAGCTCATTGATCATTTCAATGTCATACAGGGTTCGCTGCTCAAGCCGCTGCGCCTCAACCAACTTATTCAAATCACGCAATTCGACCAAGCGTTCTTTGAGCTCGACTTTGATTTTCTTTACCGCACTTACCAGCACGTCACGGGGGGTCACGTAATGGGTTTTGGGGTAAACCGTTAAACGCGGAACTTTGCGTAAGACTTCGCCTGTCAGCGGATCGAAATAGGATAAGTTTTCGATATCATCATCGAACAGCTCAATGCGAACGGCTTCTTTTTCAGACTCAGCAGGAAACACATCAATGATATCGCCCTTAACGCGATAACAACCCTGCACTAAATCAATTTCGTTACGGGTGTATTGCATCTCCGCAAGACGCCGCAGAATATCGCGCTGATTCATTTTTTCGCCACGACTTAAATGCAGAATCATACTGAAGTAAGATTCCGGGTCACCCAGACCATAAATCGCAGACACCGTGGCTATAATAATTGCCCCGCCCCCTTCCATCAGCGCCTTAGTTGCTGACAAGCGCATTTGCTCAATATGTGAATTAATTGAGGCGTCTTTCTCAATAAACGTATCAGATGATGGGACGTAAGCTTCGGGCTGATAATAGTCGTAGTAGGACACGAAGTATTCCACCCGGTTATTCGGGAAATACTCCTGCATTTCGCCGTACAACTGCGCAGCCAATGTCTTGTTATGCGCCATAATCAGCGTTGGCCGCTGCAACGAGTAAATCACATTAGCCATCGTAAATGTCTTGCCCGAGCCGGTAACACCGAGCAATGTCTGACCGGCCAAGCCGTCACGCAGCCCATCTACCAGTGCCGCAATGGCGGCCGGCTGGTCGCCAGCGGGCTCGTAGCCAGACACTAATTCAAATTTTTCTTTGCTTAAACTCATATAAATTTGGCAGGAATCCCTTCAGGAGTATTGGTTGCTGGCGTCTATTCCCGTAAAATTACGGTCTTCAAGACCTGATTCTCAGGCCTTCAGTTAACTCTAGGACAATTAAGTGAGTCTATCAGTTTCCGAACGCGTGAAACGCGTTAAGCCCTCGCCCACAATGGCAGTGACTGCACTAGCAGCCGCGTTACGTGCTGAAGGCCGTGACATTATCGGCTTGGGTGCAGGCGAACCCGATTTCGATACCCCCCAGCACATTAAAGATGCCGCTATTAAAGCGATCAATGATGGCGACACCAAATACACCAATGTCGATGGCACGCCTGCGCTTAAGCAAGCCATCATCGATAAGTTTAAGAACGAAAATGAACTGACCTACGGCAAAGATCAAGTTCTGGTCTCATCCGGTGGCAAGCAGACTTGTTTTAACGTATGTCTCGCCGTTCTCAACGATGGTGATGAATGCGTCATACCCGCCCCTTACTGGGTTTCTTACCCGGACATGGTGCTGCTGGCTGGCGGCATTCCTGTGCCGGTACTTGGTGGTATCGAGCAGGGCTACAAAATCACACCAGAACAGCTTGAAGAAGCGCTCACTGAGCGCACCCGCCTGATGTTCCTCAACAGTCCCAGCAACCCTACCGGCTCTGCCTATAGCAAAGCTGAACTGCAAGCTCTCGGTGCCGTACTTAAAAACTACCCGGATGTGCTCATTGCTACAGATGACATGTACGAGCATATCTACTGGGGAGAAGAGGCCTTCACCAGCTTCGCACAAGCCAATCCTTATCTATATGACCGCACACTAACAATGAATGGCGTCAGCAAGGCGTATGCGATGACAGGCTGGCGCATCGGCTATTGTGGTGGTCCTGAAAACGTCGTTAAGGCCATGAAAAAGATTCAAAGCCAGAGCACATCAAATCCGGTGTCTATATCGCAGGCAGCGGCCGTTGCTGCACTAACCGGTGGCAATGAGTGTATCAAGGAAATGCTCGTGCACTTCAAAGCAAGACATGACTATCTGGTTGCGGCCCTGAATGAGATCCCCGGTTTTAAATGTATAGAAGGCTCGGGGACGTTCTATGCCTTCCCTGACGTGACTGAAGCAATGAAGCTGAAAGGCATTAAAGATTGCACCGCGTTTTCGAGTGCATTGCTGGAACAAGCCGAGGTTGCTTTGGTACCCGGATCAGCATTCGGGGCACCCGGTTATCTGCGCTTCTCCTTCGCGACAAGCATGGAAATACTGAAAGAAGCTGTGCGTCGCATCAACAAGTTTATGAGTTAGACCCTGCGTCCAGGTGCTGAAAGACAACTTTATTGTCAAAAGTGGCTTAGATTCTTGACTTGCAGGGTGCCTTACCGCAATATCTCGCGCTCAATTCCCCAGTAGCTCAGTTGGTAGAGCAGCTGACTGTTAATCAGCCTGTCGGTGGTTCGAGTCCGCCCTGGGGAGCCATACAAAGAAAGCCCCGCTGTCACCAGCGGGGCTTTCTTTGTTTAACCGCAGCCTTAAGTCAAGAATCCTTAAATGCACACTGCAGGAAAAATCGCGGTACGATCAAGCGATATCTCTGGACCACTCGGTTCTTCGTCAACCGACGCCACCCTACTCCAATGCCAAACGACTGCTATGAACCCAGCCTGACTGCCCAGTTAAGCCCCCCGCGCTTAGCTAATGTCTATCGCACTAGGTGCAGCCTTAACCAGGCTAAGGTTATAACCCATCATTTGCTCTAACTTCTTGCGGCTGGGAAAAACCATGAAGCATGAGAAAATGATTTTGGGCACTTCCAGTCAAAATTGCCATGCATCAAACCAGGCCGGCAACTGTCGAACAAGAACTAAGGCTCTGCGCATTGCAGAAGTGCATGAAGGGACTATACTAGCCTCTTAATTAATCCGGTCTTATTAGCCCTATGCCATTGCCTAACTTTATCATTATAGGTGCTCAGAAATGCGGTACCTCAAGTCTGCATACCTACCTGAATGAGCATCCTGATATTCAGATGTCGACAGAAAAAGAAGTGCAGTACTTCAGCGAAGAGTGGCGCTGGGAGCAAGGCCTTGAATGGTACCAAAACCGGTTCCCCGAAGGCCCCGGTCTGAAAGGTGAAGCTTCACCCCAGTACACCTGGTACCCCTACTGCGATAAGTCCGCCGAACGCATGGCGGCTTTGCTACCAGATATCAAACTTATATATATGGTTCGCGATCCAATCACGCGCATGGCCTCTCAGTATCAGGACTGGGTGGCTCAATTCTGGGAACGCGGAAGCTTTGAAGAAGCGATGGAAAACATCGACGAGTGGCCACATCGTTACCGGGTAACCAGCAGCTACTGGTACCAGTTGCAACACTATTTGAAATACTACAAGCCAGAACAAATTAAAGTGGTGGCGCTTGAAGACCTTTCTAAGGCTACAACAGTTACCATGCGCGGAATTCTGGAGTTTCTGGAAGTGAATCCTGATTTTTGGTCACAATCATGGCTAGAGCGCAGACACACAGGTGATATCAAGCGACGTCCGCACCCCTTGTTTCAGCCGCTAGTAAGCGACTGGTTGCGAATGGAATTACTCGAGCCGCGTCGCATCCCCCGCAAAGTAGCATATGCTATCCGGCACTTCATACAACGCACGGGCACTCCAATCGAACGCCCTAATCCAGAAGGTCAGTTTGAGCAACGTTTGATGGCGCTTTTTCGCGACGACGTGAACCAGCTCAAGCAGTTCAGCGGTCAGCAGTTTGATCGTTGGCGCTCCTACTAAGCAGCTGCTTACTGTTCTTTACTCTCAGAAAATTTCTCGGTTATCTGAACGGTATTGTTTTAGCCTGAAGGAACTCTTTGGCGCGGTAACATAAGCATTATCCCAGGCCACAGGTTTTGTGGTCCGCATCACAGACCCATCTGTCAGAAAATAAAATGGCATAAAAAAAGGCCGGTAAAAACCAGCCGTTTTTATGCATCTTAAGGGCTCAAGTTAAGCCTATTTTTTGCCTTCCTTGTTATAGCGCTCAATAGCCTCAGCTATCATTTTTTCAGCTTCATCGATACCGCGCCAGCCAATAACCTTAACCCATTTGTTGGGCTCAAGAGCTTTGTACTGCTCGAAGAAATGGCTAATACGATCCAGCATAATTTCAGCGATATCAGTGTAATCTTTAACACGATCAAAACGCTTCGTGAGGTTGTAATTAGGCACTGCGAGAATCTTCTCATCTACACCCGCCTCATCTTCCATCAACAAGACACCAATAACACGAGTAGCCACTACAGCGCCCGGATGGATGGGGCGTGAGCCATAAACCATAACGTCTACAGGGTCACCATCACCCGACAAGGTGTGAGGCACAAAGCCATAGTTGCAAGGGTACGTCATAGCCGTGTATAAGAAACGATCAACAAATAATGCGCCGCTATCTTTATCAATTTCGTACTTAATCGGATCGCCACCCAGAGGCACTTCAATAATGACGTTTAACTCTTCCGGCGGGTTTTTACCCACTGAGATCTTAGAAATATCCATGATTTATCTACACTTAAAACAATAAAAACAATAAAAAAGCCGGCGTTGCGACCAATATCGTCACCGCCAGCTGAGAGCCCCGCCATCAAAATGCGCCTAAAGCGTCGATCCGAGCAGCGGACGGACGTCAAAATGCCAGACTTCCACCTGCGTGTCCAGATATTGGTTAGACAAATCCAGCATATCGTTAGCAGATTTTTAGCCTTTACCGAGCGTTAATTAGCCACAGCATGAATTCCGCAGGCAGGTTCTAATACGCAGCGCTGACAGCGGCCAGAACTGCCAGCAGCCTTTACAGCGTTACATTACAGTTCCTTCAGATGCGCTTGCAGGGCCACTTTAATATCCTCATGCTGAAGCGCCAAATCCAGATTAGCCGTTACGTAACCGTATTTATTACCGCAGTCATAACGAACGCCCGAGAAACGGCAAGCCGTTATATCTTGCGTGAGCAACAATTCAGCAATGGCATCAGTTAACTGAATTTCACTCCCGGCTCCGCGCTGAGTTCGCTCCAACACATCGAAAATATCGGGTGTCAGCAAATAGCGCCCCACCACCGCCAAGTCAGACGGTGCTTCTTTCGGGCTGGGCTTCTCGACAATCTGCTTCAGCACGCTGCGGTCATCAATATCAACAATGCCATAACTGGATGTGCGTTCTCGCGGAACAGGCTCCACAGCAATAACGCTGGCACCGGTTTGCTCATAAACATCGCCAAGCTCAGACAGACAGCCCCGATCGGAGCGGATCAGGTCATCCGGTAAATGCACGAAAAAAGGCTCATCGCCAACCACTTCTTTTGCGCACAAAACGGCATGACCAAGCCCCAAAGGCTCGCCTTGCTCTACATAATAAAACCGCACACCGGCTGGGACAGTGTCATGCAATAACTCCAGCAACGCATCTTTACCGGAATCTTTAAGAATATTTTCCAATTCGTAGTTCGTTTGAAAGTGACGCTCAATCGCCCCTTTGCTGCGGTGGGTAATAAACACCAGACGAGTAGCTCCGGCAGCCACAGCCTCTTCCACAGCGTATTGGATAAGCGGCTTATCAACAATCGGCAGCATCTCCTTAGGAATAGCTTTTGTGGCCGGAAGAAAGCGCGTGCCCTTGCCTGCAACAGGAAAAACGGCTGTATTGACTTTAGTCTTCATGCACACACACCTATTATTGAATTTCTGGACATTGGGATTCTACCTGTTTAGTAGCCCTTGATGCGAAGCGATGCCCAAAAATGCAAATGCCGGGCTGACAGACAGCCCGGCATCGTAAGCCTGATTATTGGGATGTGCTGATCTCAATATTCATCCGGTTCATATCCAACACCTGAGGTCCGATACCTTTTACCTCAAGCAACTGCTCAGCGGTTGCAAATGAACCATTGAGGTTGCGGTACTCGATAATAGCCTCAGCCCGAGACAGCCCCACACCATTAAGCTCTGTGGCAAGTGTCATCGCGTCCGCTGTATTAATATCGACGGGACCGGCCAACGACAGTGCCGGCAACAACGCTGCCAGCAGGCCCAGTAGTAATGTTTGCATAGTCATACTCCTCTGTAGAACACGGCGGGCCAGATGCCGACCGGAACAGAATCATAGACATTGCGTGGTCAATGCTCAGTACGAAAAAATACCAATATCAGTCAGATATTCTATGAGACGTGCAGATACAAAGAAACGGCGCAAATAAACGCCAGCAGTTAACTTAAAACCGCGCCCAAGGCCAGCTGTTGATTGGGTACCACAGTCTCCCATTCGCGGCAGCTGGGGCACTGCCACAGAAGTTCCATGGTTGCATAGCCACACTTGGTGCAGCTGTAGCGCGATGACTGGGCAGCAATTCGCCCCAGCGCTGTTCTAATGCGTGCCATGGTCGCTGCGCGCACAGCCGGGTCCTCGTCGGTCAAATGATCAATATCGATCAACGCACCAAGAATCGCGTGATCCACAGCAAATTGCTGCACGCAATCCAGAGCAACCGGGTTTTGAATCTGCTCATCGCGGATAGCTGCAAGGGCAATGGCATCGCGTGCAGAGGCATGCTCAGCGATGAGTTCAGAAAGTATTGAACTTAACTCGCTCGCACCCCCCACTTCTCTGCAACTTCTTGCCATTCGAGGAATAACCTCAGAAGCAAGTCTCG
>JAQWPD010000029.1 GCA_029245525.1 Gammaproteobacteria bacterium
ATAGCGGCACCGCTTAAGAAGCTAAATATCGGCGCCCGGCGATAAGTGTAATAAAGCCCTGCGAGGGGCTCCAGCAGGCCAGCATTTTGGTGCATGCAGTGCCTGCGCCTAAGACAAAGGGTTTTGGGCCACCCTAGTTTAGAGTGACTACCCTGCCCTTTAACGCCACGCCGGCAATAACCCCGCCCGCACCGCACTGAAACGTTTCGGTGCTCGATGTTTCGATGTTTTTGTAGTTCGACTTAATGTCCACCACAGCATTGCCGCCTTCTGCCAGCGCCCTGTCTCGCAGTGAGATCATTGCCGATAAAAAGACCCATTGGCACGCCTTAAGATCTGACTTGCCAAAGGCATTGGTCTTTTTATTGGTGCGAAACTCACCAAAGTTCTGCAGAGGTTCGCCATAGGGCTGATCGCCGAAGTAAAACGCCACCTTCGTGCCTAGCTTTTCCTTAGCCTGTTCCAGGCTCAATGCATCCGCAATTGAAAATGCAGCCACATCGTCGCGTGCCATAGCCAAAGGCGCAATAAGCGTAAGCCCTGTTAAAGTCATCAGTAAGATTTTCTTCATCGGATTAAGCCCCATTGTTAAGCAAAAAACTGATCAATTGCATTACCTTGATAATGGATAATGCCTCAATATGCGGGTTTGCCGTTCACCTTACAGCAAAAAATACTCATTAATACCCGCCAGGACATTTGCTGTTGCTACCGAGCCCAGTATTAAACCCATTACCCGGCTGATGATGCTTGCCCCACTGTTGCCAATGACCCGGTGAATCCAGTTAGCGCTAAGCAAAAGAACAAAAACGATAAGCAACACGGCCAGCATGGTTGTGCCCGTTTGAGCCTGCTCCATAAGGCTGTAACGAGAATTTTCTGTCATCAATACGGCCCCAAGCATGGCACCGGGTGAGGCTATCGAGGGTATAGCAAGAGGAAAAATCGCCTTTTCACTGCCACTGGTGGCCAGTTTAATTTCTTCCTCGGGCTTGCTCTCGCCAAATATCATCGAAAGGGCGAACAAGAAAAGCACGATGCCACCGGCAATCTGAAAGGCCGACAGCGGAATCGCCATGGCCGTAAGAATGACCTCACCCGCCACCACGAAGAACAACAACACGATTGCCGCCACCAGTGTTGCTTTTAGAGCGATGCGCCGTCTGGCTTTCTCATTAAATTGACCAGTAACGGCCAGAAACACCGGGACCGTGCCAATAGGGTCGATGACTGCGAAGAAGAAAATAAATGTTGAAACGTAATCAATCATAAGTGTATTCCTGTTTTCGTCTGACGCTGGCTCAGATGTGGAGCTTGCTGCTATTTGCCTTTAACGGTAATTGATACTGACGCCCCATCGACCTCGGGCAGGTAGGCGCCTTCCTCCGTTGGCTTCAGGGTTGGTAAAGCATAGATCGACAGCGTGCTTTCCTCACCCTTGTTAAACAAGCCGTCCAGATCAAATTGCCTTGGCGCTGCGTTTACCGCCTCACCGTCCTGCTCCCAGCTGAGGTCTTCCGGCAGAGAGAGGTCCAGAGGTTTCGACTCGAAGGCCTCTGCAGGTGCATCAGCCCCATTTAAGGGCGTGGCGCCGGGCTCAGATGCCTGCTCAGCCGCCTCCTCCACTGCATCAGGGTTCGGACTGCAGGCGAGCAGCAGCCCGACAACGCACAGTGATAAGCCTTTCACGTGACGTAACACAAATAATTCCCTATGAAGACCGCATTGGTGTATTAAACCCCTGGTAGCGTTTGAAACAGAAACATACATAGGCAGACGCAAGAATGCCATACATGCAATGTGCTTCGCCTCTGTTTTGTATCTCCCGATACGGTGTTAATCAAGAATTTGGAGGCTAGGACCGGAATCGAACCGGTGTCCACGGCTTTGCAGGCCGTTGCATAACCACTCTGCCACCTAGCCGTAGGTGTCCTTGTGAGAGTCACAAGGGTTGCGGGCTGCGAACCTTAGCATTCTGGCATGGGTTTTTCATCAACCAAAGCCCGCTAATCTAAATTCAGGCATAAAAAAACCGCCCCACGCAAAACACATGAGGCGGTATTTTTAAAGCTGGAGCGGGTGAACGGGTTCGAACCGTCGACCTCGACCTTGGCAAGGTCGCGCTCTACCAGCTGAGCTACACCCGCTTGAGAGGCGTATATAGTACGGTCGGAATAACTATAGTCAAGGCAAAAGCCACTGGTTTGGTGAAGTTTTTCCCGAAATAAGCGCAGCTTCGTTCCAATTGAAGCGCTCGTAAGCGCCGCCGGAGTTTGGCAACTAGTCCACTTTGTTAAGTGCAGGGCCTGCGGCTTTCAGATACTGCGCCATCGTGAGCAGCGTGAGCCCTGCAGCAATCACCAGCAAGGTGTAGCCGATCTGAAACGCGGGCAAACCAAAAACAGGCTCGGTGAACAACATGGCACCAATGCCAACCATCTGAAAAATGGTTTTGGTTTTGCCGAATGACGATACTGCCACATTGTGGCGTTCACCCATTTCGGCCATCCATTCGCGCAATGCTGAAATAGCAATTTCACGCCCGATAATGATCGTTGCTACTGCCATTAAAAGCAGCTGCCCCTGATTGACGTAAACCAGCAAGACCAACGCCGTGCTCACCATGAGTTTGTCGGCCACCGGGTCAAGAAACGCACCGAACTTGGTTATTTGATTCCACTTGCGGGCCAGATACCCATCGAAGGCATCAGTTATGCCTGCCACGGTAAAAATTAATGCCGATGCAGGGTGCGCCCAGCTGAATGGCAACAGGTAAACAATAACCACCAAAGGAATGGCCGCGATACGGAACCAGGTAAGTAAAATAGGTATGTTAAACGTCATGTCGGCGTTCTTTTCGGGCTCGGCTGCTTAGAAGGGATAGTACCGTAATGTTATTGGCTCTGAACGGGATTTGATTGTAGCGCGAGCCGCAACCAATTGCTTAGCATACGCCTATCTTTAGCCATCAACACGGGCTCTTTACTGCTGTTATGTCGGTTCTTTTAGCGTTCAGCATCAATGACACCATGAAAGTGCCCGTAGATTTTCTCGGCCAGCGTCGGGCTGATTCCGGCAACGGCAGCCAGGTCTTCCTTGCCTGCGCTCTTTACCCCTTGTAAGCCACCAAAATGCTGCAATAAGGCCTTCCTGCGCTTCGGGCCGAGCCCTTCGATGGCCTCCAGCGCCGAGACCTTGCGGGCTTTGTTGCGCGACGCTCTGTGCCCGGCCACCGCAAAACGATGTGCCTCATCGCGCACCTGCTGAATCAAATGCATGGCTCCGGAGTTGCCGGCAAGCTGCACGGGCTTGGTGCTGCCCGGCTGCCATATCTGCTCATCGCCGGGCCGGCGGTCAGGGCCCTTAGACACACCGGCAATGTTTAAACCTTCCATGCCGATGGCCTCTAGGGCCTCCACAGCGCTAGCAAGCTGGCCCTTGCCACCGTCAATCAGCACCAGATCAGGTGCTTGAGTGTCTTCCGCCTTCACCCTTTTATACCGCCGGCTAACCGCCTGGTTAATTGCGGCATAGTCATCGCCCGCGGTAATGCCTTTAATATTGAAGCGCCGATAGGATTGCTTCATTGCGCCGTCCACACCAAATACCACACAAGAGGCAACCGTGGCCTCACCCGATGTGTGGCTGATATCAAAGCACTCGATTCGTGCTGGCGGTTCATCAAGTCCGAGTGCAACACCAAGCTCAGCACGCTGTGATCTTAAGCTTGAATTACTGGCGAGGCGCATCATCAATCCTTCTTTGGCATTTGTAGCAGCCATCTCCAGCCAACCTTTTCGTCTACCGCGAACCTTATGACGGATCGCCACTTTGTGATTGCTGTGTGATGTTAAGCCCGCGTTTAAAAGCTCCAGATCTGGCACCGGTGCATTCAACAAAATTTCGGGTGGCACCTCATGGGAGAAATAATGCTGCCCGATAAAGCCCGACATCACCTCTTCTGCTGACGTGCCTTTTGCTGTACGCGGATAAAATTTTCGACTGCCAAGCACCCTTCCGCCACGAATCATAATGCAGCAAATAGCAAACTGACCGGCCTCCTCAATCACTGCAACGGCGTCGGCACTGGTTTTGAGCCCCCCCGAGACCAACTGCCGGCTTTTGAGTTGCTGAATCGCTGCGACCTGATCGCGAAACTGCGCAGCCTGCTCGTACTGTTTAGTCTCGGCCGCTGCATCCATTTTTTCTCGCAACCGGTTAACCACAGCGTCATTACGACCCTCCAAAAACAGCACGGCACTCTTCATATTGTCCGCATAATCTTCGGCGCTAATTTCACCAGTGCATGGGCCGGTGCAACGTTTAATCTGAAACTGCAGGCATGGGCGGCTGCGATTCGCAAAAAACGCATCTTCGCATTGCCGGATACCAAATATTTTTTGAATCAGCAGCAATGCTTCCCGAACGGCCCATGAGTTGGGATACGGTCCGAAGTAGCGGCCGGTTTTCTTGCGTGCGCCGCGATAAAACAGCACCCTCGGAAATGCATGGTCACCGGTGAGGTGAATGTACGGGTAACTTTTGTCATCGCGGAGCAATACATTAAAACGCGGTTGATGAAGTTTGATGAGATTAAATTCAAGGATGAGCGCTTCAAGCTCGGTGCCGGTTACCGTAAAATCAACGCGCTCGGTTACGTTCATCAGCGCCTGTGTTTTCGGGTGATGGGCTTTGCTGCCAAAGTACGTTGAGACACGTTTCCTTAGGTCCTTGGCTTTTCCCACATACAGCACATCCCCTTTGGCGTTGAGCATCCGGTAGCACCCCGGACGGTGCGTGAGGGTTTTAAGAAAAGCCTTGCTGTCGAAGGCTTCGCTCATCGGGGGTTAGCCTGCTTATCGAGCAGCTGCCGCGCCCGCTTAAACACAGCCAGAAACATGTCGTCGGTCAGACGGCGGGTTTGGGTGTTGTAGCGACTGCAGTGGTACGAGCTAAGCACCGTAAGTTGGTTGTCCAGCCCATGCTCCAGCGCATGGCCGAAGGGGTAATCGGCCTGCCTCAGTCCCAAGGCTTTAATCACCGCCTTATGCGCAATTCCCCCGAGCGTCAGCACCACAGCGCCAGCGGAAAGTCCGGCCAGTTCTTCGGCAAGAAACGGATTGCAGGTGTTCACTTCCGCGCCCACGGGTTTGTTTCCCGGTGGTAGGCAGCGAACAGCATTGGTTATGCGGCAATCCGGCAACCACAGTCCATCATCGGCGCTAAGGCTCTCTGCCTGAGAGGCAAAGCCTGTAGCGAAGAGCGTCTTGTAAAGCAGGATGCCGGCGTGGTCGCCGGTAAACGGTCTGCCGGTGGCATTAGCACCGTGCATGCCGGGCGCCAAACCGACAACCAGTAACCGGGCCTGAGGGTCACCGAAAGACGGCACCGGCTTGGCAAAGTAGGCAGGATGCTTTGCTTTAACCTCTTGAAGAAAACCGGCTAAGCGCGGGCAAAGGGTGCAATCTGTGCTGAATGTCGACATGGGTTAATTATAGAGCGCTAAACGCAATCGCGGGTTATTGCACCCGCGAGGCTATTCGCATGGCCATTTCTAATGCTTGCTCATAATTCAGGCGCGGATCAACTTGCGTCAGGTAGGCGCGATCCAGACCTTCATCATTTAGCCCGCGTGCGCCACCCGTGCATTCGGTGACATCGTCACCGGTGAGCTCAAAGTGCACACCACCCAAGTGGCTGCCGTTGGCTTTATGCACATCAAACGCCGTCTCCAGTTCTCCAAGAATTCGATCAAAGCGACGGGTTTTTCGCCCGTTGCTTGCGGTTTCGGTATTGCCATGCATCGGGTCGCACATCCACAGCACATGCGCCCCGCTCTGCTTCACCTGCTCGATCAATGGCGGCAGTTGCTCACCAATTCTGTCGGCACCGAAGCGATGGATGAGCGTGAGCTTGCCCGGTTCATTGTCGGGATTCAGAGTATCGATAAGCCCGGCCAGCCAATCACCGGCCATCTCGGGCCCGATTTTAACCCCCACAGGATTGGCGATGCCGCGGAAATACTCAACATGCGCCCCGTCCAGACCTGCGGTACGCACACCGATCCAGGGCATATGCGCGCTCAGGTTATACCAGCGCTGGCGGTGCGGCAGAAACCGCGTCTGGGCTTCTTCATACAACAACTGCAGGCCTTCATGCGAAGTGTAGAAGTCGACGCGACGGGTGGTTGAAATCGGGTGCCCGGAAATGGTCTCGAAGAAATCCAATGAGCTGGCAATATCGCTCACTATGGCGTGATAGCCATCAGCCATGGGCGAATGTTGCACCCAATCCAGGTCCCAGTTTTCGGGGTGATGCAAATCCGCGAAGCCACTATCAATAAGTGAGCGAATAAAATTCAATGTTAAGGCCGAGTGCTGGTAACCCGAGAGCATCAGCTTTGGGTTAGGAATGCGTGCCGCCTGTGTAAATTCGGGCGAGTTAACCAGGTCGCCGCGAAAGCTGGGCAGTTCAATGCCCTTGATCGTCTCGGTATCGGCTGAACGCGGTTTGGCGTATTGACCGGCGATGCGTCCGATACGAACCACGGGCGTTTTCAAGCCATGCAGCATCAGCACACTCATTTGCAATAGAATTTTCAGCTTGCGGGTAATGGTTGCCGAATTGCAGTCGGCAAAGGTTTCCGCGCAGTCGCCGCCCTGAAGCACAAACGCTTCGCCCCGCTGTGCGGCGGCGATTTGGGTTTTTAAGGCCTCTATTTCCCAGCTGGTCACCAGTGGTGGAAGCGTTTTCAGGCGGCCGAGCACGGTGTCCAGCGCCGTGGCATCCGGATAGGCCGGCTGTTGCAACGCGGGCTTGGTCTGCCAGCTGTCGGCCTGCCAGGGGGTTTTGTTTTTACTCATACTCTAAGAATACCCGATAAGAGATTGATTTAAAACGTTTCTAGTGTTCTTTTGTTGTGCTTTTAGCCTGCTCCCACAGCGCTTCAAGACCCGCTAGATCGTAGCTGCACCACCCGGTATTACGCTGCTGCATTAGGGTTTCCATGCCGCGTATTCGGGCCTCAAACTTATTGCTGGCCCGACGCAGGGCCTCTTCCGGGTCTGCTTTCAGGTGCCGGCCTAAACTGGTTACCGCCAACAGCAGATCGCCATATTCTTCTTCAATACGCGCCGGATCACCGCCTTCAACCGCCTCAGCGACCTCAGTTGCCTCTTCGGCAATTTTGTTCAGAACGCCTTCAGCAGTGCCCCAATCGAAACCTTGCGAGGCCGCCCGTTTATCCAGTTTTGCGGCCCGCTTTAGTGCCGGCACAGCTTTGGGGACACCGGCGAGAATGGATGTGTCACTGGTGCGTTGCTCACGTTGTTCAGCCAGCTTGTGGCTTTCCCAATCTCGGTGCAGTTCAGTTTCATCGCCGGCAACGGCATCGGTAAATACATGGGGGTGACGGCGAATGAGTTTTTCACTGACGGCCGCAACCACGTCGCCGAACTCAAAAGCGCCCTGCTCCTCGGCCATCTGGGCATAGAACACCACCTGAAACAGCAGATCGCCGAGTTCGCCCTTAAGCGCCTGCAGGTCGGCGTGGTCAATGGCCTCGGCAACCTCATAGGCCTCTTCAATCGTGTAAGGCGCTATCGAGGCAAAGGTCTGCTTAATATCCCAGGGGCAGCCCGTTTTTGGGTCTCGCAGCGAGCGCATAATCTGGAGCAGGTTTTTTATATTATCACTCATAATATCAATTATTTAAGAGATTTTTGTTATAAGAGTATTAAGTATTTGGGCGGTAGCACCCCAGATACGCCAGTCGTTATAAACGTACTCGTGGGTTGGCAAACCGACCCCGTTGCGGACCCGGGTATGCACCTTGCCGTTGCCAGGTTGCAACAAAACACTGAGCGGCACCTCGAAAATGTCGGCCACTTCACCAGGGTGGGCGACGAGCTTCGGGGGCGACTCCACCATGCCCACCACGGGCAACACGGCAAAGCCGGTGATCACCGGATGCGCCTCCAGATAGCCAATAACCGTCACTGCATCGGGCTTTAAGCCGATTTCCTCCTGAGACTCCCGCAATGCCGTGGATTCTAGCGTGACGTCATCGGCCTCACGGCTCCCACCAGGAAAGCTAATTTGACCGGCGTGATCACGCACATTGTCGGTTCGGCGGGTCAACAGCACCGTTAGCCCGTCGGGACGATTCATCAATGGCACCAAAACCGCCGCTTCACGCAAGGGCAGCTTGAACCAGGCTGAAACTAAATCGGCCGGCAGCCCTTGAAGGGCTTGCCGGCCGGGGTGGTCCGCAATACGGGTGTCGCGCAGAACGTTACGGATGTGCTGCGACGATACAGGCATGCTTATGCCTTAGGCTGAGCATTCATCAAGATTTGATGCCGCCTTTGCACAGTTCAGCGGGGTCAAGCAGACGATCCAGCTCTTCATCAGTGAGGTCTGTTTCTTGTTTCGCGACATCGTGCACCGGCCGACCTTCTGCATAGGCCTTTTTGGCAATGGCAGCGCCTTTGTCATAGCCGATAACGGCGTTCATAGCCGTAACCAATATGGGGTTGCGGGCTAACGCGTTCTGCAAATTGGCCTCGTTCACTGCGAAGCCTGCAATAGCATTGTCAGCCAGGGCAACAGAGCCGTTTGCCAAAATCTCAATGCTTTGCAGCAGGTTGTAGGCCACCACCGGCAGCATAACGTTGAGCTGGAAGTTGCCCGACTGACCGGCAACCGCAATGGTGGCATCGTTGCCCATAACCTGAGCTGACAGCATTGCAACCGCTTCCGGAATTACCGGGTTCACTTTACCCGGCATAATCGAACTGCCTGGCTGCAGCGATGGCAAGGCAATCTCGCCAAGGCCGGCCAATGGACCGCTGTTCATCCAGCGCAGGTCATTAGCAATTTTCATCAGCGATACCGCAAGTGCCCGCAACTGACCCGAGATTTCGACTGCCGTGTCCTGTGTTGCCAGCGCTTCAAAGTAGTTGTCGGCAGGTTTGAATGCCAGTCCGGTCTTATCACCCAGAATAGCAGCGACTTTGGGCCCGAACTTGGGGTGCGCATTAATGCCCGTACCAACCGCAGTGCCGCCTTGCGCCAGGCCAAGCAGCCGTGGCATAGAGGCTTCAATGCGCTCGATACCATGATCAATCTGACTGGCCCAGGCGCTGAGCTCCTGCCCCATAGTTACCGGCATAGCGTCCATCAGGTGAGTGCGACCGGTTTTAACCACATCGCTGAGCTCCTCTGCTTTGTCGGTAATAACCCCGTGCAGGTGACGCAATGCGGGCAGCAGTTTTTCGCTGATCTCAATCGCAGCACTTACGTGCACGGCAGTGGGGATAACGTCATTGCTGCTCTGCCCCATATTGACATGATCGTTTGGGTGAATATCGCTGCCGCTGTCAGCGCTGGCAATCTTTGCAATCACCTCATTGGTGTTCATGTTTGAGCTTGTGCCCGAGCCGGTCTGGAATACGTCAACCGGAAAGTGCTCGTCATATTTGCCCAACGCAACATCAAGAGCCGTTCTTTGGATAGCTATAGCGGCGATGCTTTTCATCAGGCCGAGCTCTGAGTTAGCGCCGGCGCAGGCGTATTTGATAAGGCCAAGTGCCTTTATGAAGGCCCGCGGCATGGTCAATCCGCTTATCGGAAAATTATTGACTGCGCGCTGGGTTTGCGCCGCCCATAACGCTGTTTCCGGAACCTGCAACTCGCCCATGCTGTCGCTTTCAATCCGGTAAGTCTTGTCATTCATGTGGTGTTTCTCCGTAAATGGAATCTGCTGTTTCCATCAGTGCGACTCTGCAATCCGCTGTGCAGCCCTTCGGGCCGACCACTGCGGTCGACGGGGCCGCAGGGCATGCAGAAAACCGATAACTCATTGGTGTATGATTCTAAGCCGTAAAGTATAGGTACTCGCTGGTCTATTCTCTAGTGTCAGTGGTGCTTTCACTTTCTGCAGGCGGATGGCCGACCGACGATGATCGGTTACCAAAAGCCACATCGTCTCCGGCCAGCGACACCGGCGCGGATCTCAACCCGAATTGAATCAATAGCATACGAATCGACATCATGGACCAACAACCCCTTACAGCCATTTCTCCTCTCGATGGGCGTTACGCCCGCAAATGCGAACCATTGCGCGAACTGTTCAGCGAATACGGCCTGATCCGCAACCGCACCCTCGTTGAAGTCCGCTGGCTGCAGTTTTTAGCGGCGCACCCGGGAATTCCGGAAGTTCCGGCCCTGGGCAGACCGGAGCGTGATTTCCTGAATAAAATTGTCGATAACTTCAGTGCTACCGATGCCCAAAAGGTTAAGGACATTGAAAAAGTGACCAACCACGATGTGAAGGCGGTTGAGTACTTTCTGGCTGAGCGCTTGGGTGAGTCCGGCCAGCTTGGGGCATTAAAGCCGTTTCTGCACTTTGCCTGCACCTCTGAAGACATTAACAACACGTCCTATGCGTTAATGCTGCGTCAGGGCCGCAATGATGTGCTGATTCCGGCGCTGCGTAAGATTATCGGTAAGCTGCACGCCCTATCACAAACCACGGCCGATACATCTATGCTATCGCGCACCCATGGTCAAACGGCAAGCCCGACGACACTGGGCAAAGAAATCGCCAACGTTATTTATCGTCTTGAGCGTCAGCTTACCTTGCTGGCGCAGGTGCCGCCGATGGCGAAGATGAACGGTGCAGTCGGCAACTTCAATGCCCATGCAGTCGCGTACCCGGATGTGGATTGGGAAGCGGCGTCTAAAGAGTTCATCGAATCTCTCGGACTGGCGTACAACCCCTATACAACACAAATTGAACCGCACGATTGGATGGCAGAGTATTGCGATGCTTTGGCTCGTATTAACACCATTCTTATTGATTCTTGCCGGGATATCTGGGGCTATATTTCGCTGGGCTATTTCTCTCAGCGTCGGGTGAAGAATGAGGTGGGTTCCTCCACCATGCCGCATAAAGTTAACCCCATTGATTTTGAAAATGCAGAAGGCAACCTGGGTATCGCGAATGCTTTGTTGGGTCACTTCGCCGCTAAACTGCCTGTTTCGCGCTGGCAGCGTGACCTCAGCGATTCCACTGTGCAGCGGAACTTCGGCACCGCTGCGGGTCATTCTTATCTCGCGTTTCAATCGATGCTCGGTGGTCTGGAGCGGCTCAGCCCCAACACCACACGGATCGATGACGATCTCGCCAATCGCTGGGAATTGCTGGCTGAGCCGGTGCAAACCGTCATGCGTAAACACGGTATTACCGATGCCTATGAGCAGCTTAAAGAGCTGACCCGGGGCGAGGCTGTAGACGCAGCACGGATGGCCGAGTTTGTTGCTGGGCTCGATATTCCGGATGCCGATAAAGCGGTGTTGGCGGCACTCACGCCTACAGGCTACATTGGCATTGCTGCAAAGCTAGCGCGCGCGGTTAAACCGTAGCCTGACGTGTCGCTCAATGTTCTGGTTGCCGATACAGGCCCATGCCCTTAGGCAATGATCTTAAGGGGAAGCTTGCGATTTATCCCTGCTTATCCCTCCCCTGATACTGCTGCTATTCGTTCGGCCAGAGCCTGATGGCTGCTTGGCCTAGGCGCCAGTGCGCGCCATTTTGATGTCTGTTTTTGTGACGAAGTAGGCAGCGTGGCCCGGTATGGCGACTTATGGTCGTAATCAGACACACGATTCGCCAGTTAAAGCGGATTTAAATGCCACCGAGCCAATCGAACCCGGTCCGTTAAACGCTAATGGCCCGCCATAGGGAACAGCGATATGCCCAACAATCAGCCCCGTTATCAAGTGCCCCCTTTGTTTGACGAAGCCGTTAACCCTATGCCCGAGTCTCAGCCTCTGAAATACGAGCAATTCGTGTGTATGTGCACCAGCTTATGCGCGGTGTTTGCAGTGATGAATGGTGTCTTCGCACTTGTAACCGATTGATGCCTAAGGATAGAACTTTGACTCTCCCTAACCCGAATTACGGCATGCCAAGCGCTATGGTTAAGCCATGCCAAAACCAAGCGAGCAACCCATGGGTATGAAGAATCTGCATTTTACTGTAGCTGCAATAGTGGCTGATCGTGATCGCTATTTAATGGTCGAAGAAACGGTCCGCGGTGAATTGGTTATCAACCAGCCGGCGGGACACGTTGAAGCCGGTGAGTCGCTGGTCGAAGCGGTCGTCCGTGAGACCCTCGAAGAAACGGCATGGCAGTTTGTTCCTGAAGCGATGGTCGGGATTTATCTCTGGCAGCACCCCGTAAGTGGCGAGCATATTCTGCGAGCGGCAATTGTCGGCAAGCACTGCAATTTTAATCCCGCGTTGGAACTGGATACCGGCATTGAGCGCACACTGTGGCTGAGCAGGGAGGAGTTGCTAAAACGTCAAGCGCAGTTGCGAACCCCGATGGTTATGCGTGCCATAGATGACTATCTTGATGGTAAGAGCTATCCACTTGATGTGGTTAGCCATCTCAGCACCGAAGCGCTGCTAAGCAAAGCCGCCACCGTTAGCAACGCCTAAGCTTTTTGTCTGTCTGGCTTCTCTGGGGCGTATCCGCAGAGCTCGGTTCGCCTGTACAATCGGCTCATGATCCCGATGCCTGATAATTCTTTACCCGCTGCCGAACGGGGCAAAAAAGTCATGCTGGGTGTGTCCGGTGGCGTTGACTCAGCTGTCGCTGCACTGCTGCTTAAGCAGCAAGGCTATACGGTCGAAGCTCTGCACATGACCAACTGGGATGAAACCGACAGCTACTGCACCGCCGCCGCTGACTATCAGGATGCCCGTAAAGTCTGTGATCACCTGGATATTCCGTTGCATCGGGTCAATTTTGCGAAGCAGTATCAGGACCGTGTGTTTGCTGACTTTCTTACTGAATACAGAGCCGGCCGAACCCCTAACCCGGATGTGCTCTGCAATCGCTACATCAAATTTGGTGAGTTTTATCGCTACGCTGAGCGTTTGGGCGCCGACTGCATTGCCACCGGGCATTACGCCAGAGTGCGCCATGAGCCGGACGGGTCTATGCTGTTAAAGGGCCTGGATAACACCAAGGACCAGAGTTACTTTTTGCACGCGGTGTTGCAGGAGCCATTAAGCAAGACTCTGTTTCCATTGGGTGAGCTGCCCAAAACCGAAGTCCGTCGAATTGCCAACAAAGCGGGCCTGCCCAATTTTGCCAAGCGCGATAGCACGGGCATCTGTTTTATTGGCGAACGGCCGTTCCGTGAGTTTTTAAGCCGCTATATCGCCGATGCGCCCGGCAACATTGAAACCACAGATGGCCAAGTCATAGGCAAGCATCAGGGCTTAATGCATCACACTCTGGGGCAGCGTCAGGGCCTGCAGATTGGGGGCATTAAAGGCGCTGCCGATGAGCCATGGTATGTGGCAGGCAAAGACCTTGGGCGAAACGCACTGATCGCGGTTCAGGGGCGTGAGCATCCCCTGCTCTGGTCCTTGGGTCTGCACACCGAGAAGTTACACTGGATTAATAGATATACTGCTCAAGCTACTCATTTATCAGTTAAAACACGTTATCGACAACAGGATGTATTGGCGCGCATTAGCTTGGAAGCCGACGGTTCTGCGCGAGTTGACTTTGACCAGCCGCAGTGGTCAGTCACCCCCGGCCAGTATGTCGTTTTCTATGCTGAGGACGTGTGCTTGGGTGGTGGCGTGATACGCGAAGCATTTCCCGTTTAGGCGTATTCCGGCAGCCCGCGCCGCAAATAAGGCGTTGTCGCTAAATGTTCCGAGCGCTTTGCTGCGTTATCAGCTATAATTTCCCGCCTGAATTCAGGGCTATGCGGCGTGTTCGCGACCGCAGTTATTCCCGGATCCTGCATGAATACGTGAATGAAGTAACGCCCAGATTGCCCAAATAACGGCGGTTTCGGTCGTTGTGAACCTAAACTACGGAGATTCCTATGGCCCAGCCTGCTGATACGCGGTCGACCATTAGTGTTAATGGAACTGATTACACCATCTACCGCCTGGATGCGGTAACCGAAGGCCATGTTGCAAAGCTGCCCTTCTCGCTAAAAATTCTGCTCGAGAACCTGCTGCGTCATGCGAAAGATGGCGATGTTCAGCCGCAGGATATATCGGCACTGGCCAACTGGGATCCTCAGAGTAAGCCCAGCCAGGAAATCTCATTTACCCCGTCACGCGTTATTTTGCAGGATTTTACCGGTGTTCCGGCGGTTGTTGATCTGGCCGCGATGCGCGATGCCGTGGTTAAGCTGGGCGGCGATGCGGAATCGATTAATCCGCTCTCTCCTGCGGAGCTGGTTATTGACCACTCTATTCAGGTAGACAACTACGGCACAGCCAACGCGTTGGATTTGAACACCAAGATTGAATTTAAACGCAACCAGGAGCGGTACTCGTTTCTGCGTTGGGGTCAAACGGCGTTTGATAACTTCCGGGTTGTCCCGCCAAATACCGGTATCGTGCATCAAGTTAATATTGAGCATCTGGCGCGTGTTGTATTTGATGGTCAGAAAGAGGGCGTTCGTGTGGCCTACCCCGACACCTGTGTCGGCACCGACTCGCACACCACCATGGTTAATTGTCTGGGTGTGCTGGGCTGGGGCGTTGGTGGTATCGAAGCTGAGGCCGCCATGCTGGGTCAGCCCGTTACCATGCTCATACCTCAGGTTCTTGGTTTTAAACTGAGCGGAGAGCTTAAAGAAGGCACCACCGCTACCGACCTTGTACTCACTGTGACCAAAATGCTGCGTGATAAAGGCGTGGTTGGTAAATTTGTTGAATTCTTCGGTGATGGTGTTGGCAGCCTGCCACTGTCTGATCGTGCAACGCTGGCGAACATGGCGCCTGAGTTTGGTTCCACCTGCGGCATCTTCCCCATTGACGGCGAAACGATTCGCTTTTTAGAGGTGTCCGGCCGGGACGAAGACGATATTGCACTGATTGAAGCCTATGCCAAAGAACAGGGCCTGTGGCGTGAAGACGGTGCCGAAGACCCGGTATTCACCGATGTGTTGGAGCTGGACATGGGCACGGTTGTGCCGTGTATCTCCGGGCCTAAACGGCCTCAAGATCGCATTGCGCTGACTGATGCTAAAGCGCAATACGAGTCCGACCGCGAAAGCGCTGATGAGAAATCAGCGACGGTTACCGGTGAAGACGGCTCTTATGAACTTGAAGACGGCGCCGTGACGATTGCTGCGATCACCAGTTGCACCAACACCTCCAACCCTTACGTCATGATTGCTGCTGGTTTGGTTGCGCGTAAAGCCCGTGCCAAAGGCCTGACCACCAAGCCCTGGGTTAAGACCTCGCTGGCTCCAGGCTCACGAGTTGTCACCAACTATCTGGCCAAACCGGGTTTGATTGAAGATCTTTCAGCGTTGAACTTTGATGTTGTCGGCTACGGTTGCACCACCTGTATCGGTAACTCAGGCCCGCTGCGCCCTGAAATAGAAGCTGCGATTAAAGACAACGATTTGATTGCCACCGCCGTGCTTTCCGGTAACCGTAATTTTGAAGGCCGTATTCATCCGCTGGTTAAGATGAACTACCTCGCTTCGCCACCGTTGGTTGTTGCTTACGCCATTGCCGGTTCGATGAATCTTGATATCATGAATGACTCACTTGGTGAGGATCAGGACGGCAATCCGGTTTACCTGAAAGACATCTGGCCTTCACAGGCCGAAGTCGCTGAAATGGTTAACGCCAATGTCGACCGCGAGATGTTCTTAAGCTCGTACGCTGAAGTCTTTGCCGGTGACTCAAACTGGAATCAGATTGAATCGCCTACGGGTCAAATTTACTCGTGGGATGACGCATCAACCTACGTGAAGAACCCGCCCTACTTCGACGGCATGACCATGGACCCCGAGGCAAAAGGCGATATCACCGGTGCGCGGGCGCTGGCGTTACTGGGTGACTCGGTTACCACGGATCACATCTCGCCAGCAGGCAACATCGTTGCTGACAGCCCAGCAGGTGCTTACCTGCAGGAACAAGGTGTTGCTCCTGGCGACTTCAACTCCTTCGGCTCACGTCGTGGCAATCATGAAGTGATGATGCGGGGTACTTTTGCGAACATTCGCCTGCGCAACCTATTGGCCCCGGGCACCGAAGGGGGCTTTACCACCCTGCAGCCTTCCGGTGAACAGACCACCATTTATGACGCAGCGATGGCGTATAAAGAGGCCGGCACGCCACTGGTTGTGATTGCAGGCAAAGAGTACGGCACCGGCTCATCACGTGACTGGGCTGCAAAAGGCACCTTGCTACTAGGGGTTAAGGCTGCGATCGTTGAAACCTACGAGCGTATTCACCGCTCTAACCTGGTGGGAATGGGCGTATTGCCGCTGCAGTTTAAAGACGGCGACAACGCGCAATCACTTGGCCTCACCGGCAAAGAAAGCTTCGACATCACGGGCCTCGGCGGTCAACCGAAAGAGGTAACTGTCACGGCAACCGCTGAAGATGGCAGCAAGAAGACGTTTCAGGTTCTGGTGCGTATCGACACACCAAAAGAATGGGACTACTACAACAACGGCGGTATCTTGCACTACGTGCTGCGCCAATTAGCCAATGCAGCAACTGCTGCCGCGTAAGTCAGCAACAAGCCAAAAAGCCTCGGTGTCGTGCTTCGAACCGGGGTTTTTTTTGCCAAAAATTGCGCTTAAAACGACCATTTAATTTTGTAGGGTGCACCAAGGAGCATTTCTTGGAGGCGCTTGATCTCTGACGGATTGGCTGCGCGATACGCATCCGATTGAGCGCGTTCGGCGGCAATCACCGCATCAATATTGGCAGAGGTCAGGCGTACGCCCGGCTCAGGAGACGGAATGCCGAACACCTGACTCATCAAAATATCACCGGCATCGTGATTGTAATGTGCCGAATCGCGGTACCACTGCATGACCGCGCTTTCCAATGGGTCTGGCACTGTCTCGGTGGTGATCTTGTTGTAGCCAGAGAAATCCCATAGCTGCACAGTATTGTTGTTGCCTACCCGCTTGTTAGTTGCTTCCACAATGCTGAGCAACTTACGGCGCCAGTTATCAAACTTATCGAGCATACCCATCTCGCGCATTAACTCTAAATGCGTTGCGTGCATGGGCGAAATAAAGGCATACACCTGAACATCGGCATCGGCGAGAGTGTTAATCGTGGCTGCAAAATCGGCGAGGTGCTGCTCACCGAGAGTGAAGTCAGGGTATTGACCACTGGCGTAGCGTTTTAGTACAAAATCAAATGCGGTGCGAACGTTGGGTGAAGCTTGTGCTCCAACACGCGGCGTGTGCTCGCCACGATCCTTGCAGGTCACTGTGTTGCCGTCGTAATTCCATTTCCAGGTGTACCAGGAATGCTTCAGAGTTTTCCACGAGACCAGATAGCGAACCCATGCCCCAAGGGCAATGCTGTCGGCAAACGGTGACTCATCGAAGTCGTCCAAACCCTGGTCTTTGGCGTTAAACGAGCTGAGGTCTAAACCGATGACAGCGGTCTGCAATGCTTGATTGGCCAACGCATAGTCAGCGACTCTGCGCATTTCATACATCGTCGCCGCTTTCAGTGCGCCATTGTAGGCCCGTGAACCCTCAAAGGCCGGCTGTTCGGCACGAATACCGGACTCAGCTCGTGATGTACCTAAGATCAGCGTGTCATACGTGCATTGCCGCAGGTGCCGGGCCTTGCCGCTGCGATTATTATCCGGCGAAATCTTTGCTTGATTAAAGCCTTCTCTATCCACAATCAATAGACGCCCGTGGGGGTCTATCGTGCCGTTAACAACCGCAACCACCGCACAAAGACACAGCAATGCGCCGATATAAAAGAGCCCATAACGCCGCCACACGGCGCCCGAATTGTGAGCGTCAGAATTGATAGTAAATAAACTCGCTGGGTTGCCATAGCGACATCACGGTAATTGCCGTGAGTAGAGCCAGAGCAATAGACGATCTTAACGATGGGCTCCAACGCAACCAACGCGTCAGCGGAGTGCTTTTGTCCACCCGGTATTTGTCCGCGCTGTCCAGGTTGATGTAGTCACGCATAAACTGCTGAGTGTTTGGCGCATACCATGCGATACCCACAAGCACAGCAATAAGCACTGCAGCTTCGCGGTCTACCGCAGCGAGCAAATCCGCGGGCGTTAACGGTATGCCTCCGGACATACCCAGCATGCCGGAAATAATATTCAGCGCTGAATCAATCGATGAGGCGCGAAAGAACACCCACGCGAGAATGACCGCAAGAAAGGTCAGCAGCCGCGATCCGCCGCGCGCCCATGCGCCATGTGAAATCTTATCGCCGCGCCAACTGCGCCACGCATGATTGACCCCAAGATAAACGCCATGCAGAGCGCCCCAGATTACGAAATTCCAACCGGCGCCATGCCACAAGCCACCCAGTAACATCACGGTGATCATATTGACGTAACGGCGCGATGGACCCATACGGTTGCCGCCGAGCGGGATATACAAGTAGTCGCGCAAGAAACGCGATAGCGTCATGTGCCAACGTCGCCAGAAATCAATAATGCCCGTGGCTTTATAAGGTGAGTTGAAGTTAAGCGGCAAGCAGATACCGACCATTCTGCCAAGCCCAATAGCCATATCGGAGTAACCAGAAAAGTCAAAATAGATCTGGAAGGTGTACGCCAGAACCCCGGTCCATGCGTCAACAAATGGAACGCTGTTGCCTTCCGCACTGGCATTAAAAACAGCAGTGGCATAGGGCGCTATATTGTCCGCGAGCACCACTTTTTTAAACAGGCCGATCGCAAAAATCATGCCACCGGTAATCAGGTTAGCCAATTGAAACCGGCCAATATTTTTATTGGCAAACTGCGGCATCATCTCGCTGTGATGCACAATCGGGCCGGCAATGAGCTGGGGAAAGAAGGTTACGAACAACGCATAGCGCAGCAAATCCACCTCCTGCGCTTTTTTCTGGTGCACATCGACCAGATACGCAATCTGCTGAAAGGTGAAAAATGAAATGGCAAGCGGCAATAGAATTGGTGCCAGCTTCCAGTCATCGCCGCTTAAAGCATTGAGGTTATCGACGAAGAAGTTAGCGTATTTGAAGTAGCCCAGGAGGCCAAGGTTAAACACAATACCAACAACCAGCGTCGCCTTCCCAGTTGCTCCGCTCCGCTGCAACTTTTGTATGAGGTAACCCAACCCATAGTTAACCGTCATGGAGCCAAGAATAAGCGGCAGATAGATAGGCTTCCACCAGCCGTAGTACAGCAGCGAAGCAATTACCAGGCTCGCAAGCGCGAGCTTAATTTTGCCAAAATGCCCGAGCAGATAAAACACCAGCAGGGTAAGCGGCAGAAACAGAAACAGAAATATTTCGGAGTTGAATAGCATAGGAAACTGAACGATAGCCGCAATGCGTTACTGGGGCAATAGCGCTCAGCCTTATAAAATAGGGCTTGCGACCCAGTTCACAGGTTTGCTAAATATTCTGTTGATTAACGCGGCCAGGCTGGCCCATTCGTCCAGAATACATCAACCGCTTTATCGATCTGCCGGTAGTCAGGCACAAAACTGCCCACCAAGCTCCAGTACCGATCGGAATGATTCATGTGCCGTAAGTGGCACAATTCATGCACCAATACATACTGCGCCTGCTCCGGCTCAAGCAGCAATATGGCGGCATTTAGACTGATGGTGCCCTGACTGGAGCAACTGCCCCAGCGTGTTTTTTGATTGCGCACCTGCACGCGTTTTGGAGCGAGCCCGGTGAGCTCAGCATGCTGGCGCAACATCGGCGGAAGGTGTTGCTTCCCGGTTCGGCGCAACCATGTCTTGAGGGTGGGCCAACAATCGGCTGGGGTAATGTCCGGAGCGACAATATCGAGCCGGTCGGCGCGCAGCTCAAACCTGCGTTTTTCACCCAGCTCGTAATGCACCTCAATGATGCGACCCAGCGCTTTAAGCTCGATGTATTCAGGTAGCAAGGGGCCTTGCGCCTCTATCGAGGCCAGCATTTTGGCGCGGGCTTTTTCGATCCAGTCTTTTTGTAAGCTAACAAACTCGCTAATGACCCGCGCCGACACCCGCGGTGGTGCCACAATTTCAACGCCGCCGTGCGGCAGCACATGAATAGCCAGACGTTTTGCCCGTTTGTTATAGCGAACCTCCCAGCTCAGCGGATCAATTGCCGCGGCTTTGCTTCCCTCGTGGAATAACTGAAGTTGTGAATCATTAGCCATACGCTGCATGTTACATGATGCGGGGCGCAACAAGGCAGCAGCGCTGATAGAATCGCCAGCTATGCAGAGCTTAATCGATATTGGCGCCAATCTGACTCACGACAGCTTCGATCGCGATCGTGATGCGGTGCTGGAACGCGCTGTTAATGCCGGAGTAGCAAGAATGATCGTGACCGGCGCCGATGCTGAGGGCAGCGCTGAGGCCCTCGCATTGGCTCAAGCACACCCCGGCGTGTTGTGGTCCACCAGCGGAGTCCATCCCCACTACGCGAATGAATACAGCGCAGATACAGGGCTGGCGATTGGCAAACTCGCGCGGGCTGATGAGGTTGTGGCCATTGGTGAGATGGGGCTCGACTACTGCCGCAATTTATCGACACATGCCGAGCAAGAATACGCCTTCGAAAGTCAGTTGCAGATCGCCGCGCGCATAGGCAAGCCAGTGTTCTTGCATCAACGGGATGCTCACCAAGAATTTGTTGCAATAATTAAAAACCAGCTGGCAAGTTTAAGCGGTGGCGTTGCGCATTGTTTTACCGGCACTCAACAGCAGATGCACGCCTACCTTGATATGGGCTTTTACATCGGCATTACCGGATGGATCTGCGATGAACGCCGGGGAAAGGATTTACAGCAGGCTGTTGCCAGCTTACCGCTTGATAGGGTGCTGCTGGAAACCGATGCGCCCTACCTGCTCCCGCGGGACCTTAGCAAAGCGCAAAAACAACAGATCGATGGGCGTCGCTGTGAGCCTTCGCTGCTGCCGCACGTGCTTGAAGTAGCCGCCGCCTGCATGAAGACAGATTCGGCACGCTTAGCCGAGCACGCTACTGCCAATACAAAGCGTTTGTTCGGCTTATAGCCATTACTGATTTTTACCGCGCAACGCCTTTGCAACCCCGGTTACCGTAGCGCCGGCGACAACCTTTTCCCAACTCGGCAAGCCGGCTTTTAGCACTGCTTCTGTCTGATCGTTTGATGTTTCGTTCAGCATAGTCATCAGCGTATCGAAGAAAATAACATGAGCTGGCTGCCCCTTGCTAAAGCGGGCATTTTCGGTGAAGGCAATGTGCCCCTCTACTTTGATATGCGGCGCCAGCGACTTTATTGCCGCCACTCTATCGAGCAATCCGCGTTGCGGGTTTTTAAATGTATAGCGCTGATTGTCATTAATAACTGTCCACTCGTCCATCGTATCACTGCCGAATACATTGCCTTCAACATCCTTAGTATCAATAACAACAATACCACCGGGTGCAAGCAGTGCGTACTCGAAATGAATTTCGCCATCGTTGCCATCCGGCAGCAAAAAGTCATGAAGCACATGAGCGCTCACAGTATGAATGCGGGCATCAATGCTGCGGGCCAATCTACGCCGAACAATAAATACAACAAGACCTATCGGCACTAAAACGAGTACCGTCAGCATCGCGATCGACTGAACGCTCAAACTTGTCATCATTAGCCTGTATTTGGATAAAAAGTGGTTATAAAAACTGGGCCACCGCGGCCGCTGTCGGTTGAACGGTGTCAAACGCCGATGGCAATTTAAGGATTCGTGCCAGCTCTTCCGGCAGCTCCAGAGTCTCGTGAACCAGCGGTTCAACGATGGCTTCAAATTTTGCTGCATGCGCTGTAGCCACGAGTTTCCAATGCCCTGCCCGGTCTGTATCAGTGAGATGATGCCGATAAACGTAAAATGCAGTGGCTGTATGCGGGCACCATGCCACGCCAGTGTGCTCATGCTCGGCAACAATCTGTTCGCGAATTTGTGCATCGCTGACCGAATAGGTGCTCAGGCGGCTGTTGAGACTGTCGGCCTCGCCCCACAAGCTCCGCAAACGCTCCATATTGCTCGGATTACCAACATCCATTGCTGAGGCCAGTGTTGCGATGCTGGCACGGGGCTGCCATTCACCGCGGTCAAGAAAATCCGGGATGGTGCGATTGGCATTGGTCGCAAGCACTATCCTGTCTATAGGAAAGCCCATCGACTTTGCCCAAACACAGGCAAACCCATTGCCTAGATTGCCGGTGGGAATCACATAACTGCTCTGCTCACCTGTCTTACGGAAATGCTGCAAACTTGATAACGCGTAGTAAACCGACTGCGGCAACAAGCGCCCGACGTTAATGCTGTTGGCAGAACACAGATTGTGCTCTGCGCTGAGCGCCCGATCGGCAAACAACTCTTTAACTATGCTCTGACAATCATCGAACTCGCCTTTCACCGACAGTGAGGTGACATTGTCGTCCCAGCAGGTTAATTGATGTTGCTGCCGCGACGACACACGGCCATCTGGGAAGAGTACCAATACCCTGACACCCGGCTTACCATGGAATGCGGCTGCCACCGCACCACCGGTATCACCCGAGGTGGCAACCAGAATAGTCAGCGGTGTATTCAGCTTTCGGCTTGCGGCAATGCGAACCATGCAGGCCGCCAGAAAGCGTGCGCCAAAGTCTTTGAATGCAGCAGTAGGTCCGTGGAACAGCTCGAGCACTGAGAGCGAAGACCCGCCCTCTTCCAATACCCGCGAAGGCGCTTCAAAACTAAACGCTTCAGTGCAAATTTCAGCAAGCTGATTTTCCAACACAGAGCCCGCGAAAAACGGCTGTAGCATTTTTGCAGCAAGGTGGTCGATCGCATCGATGCCATCAAAATCAGCCGGGGCAAATGTCGGCAGATTGGCTGGTACATATAAGCCGCCATCAGGCGCTGTACCGCTCATGATGGCATCTTCAAGGCTTATTTCCGGACCGTTTCTGGTGCTTAGATAACGCATCAGCTTGGCTCTCCGAGATACCGGGAAAGACGAAGCAGATCCGCAAATACCCCTGCCGCAGTCACCTCAGGCCCGGCTCCCGGCCCCTGAACCACCAGCGGGTTTTCGCTGTAACGACCACTGGCAAAACTGACGATGTTGTCGGTCAGGTTAATGTGGGCAAAAGAATGCGCCTTGGGTAAGGAGCTCAAGCGCACACTGGCAGTGCCGTTCGGAATATCGAGCCGACCCACATAACGCAGAACCTCACCGCGACTGCAGGCGTCCTTCAGACGCTCAAGCATAGCGGCATCGTAGTCTGACAATGCGATTAAGAATTCTTCGGGGGTGCCGCCATCAAGATCGCCGGGCACAAGGCTTTCAATGTCAATATCGGACAACTCAATACGCATGCCCAACTCACGCGCCAAAATACTCAGCTTGCGAGCAACATCCATACCCGACAAATCATCTCGAGGGTCCGGCTCGGTATAACCGCTATCACGAGCCTGACGAACAATCTCAGAAAATGGCACTGTGCCATCAAACACGTTGAATAAATACGCCAGAGTGCCGGAGAAAATGCCCTCAATTGAGCGCACTTCGTCGCCAGTTTCAACCAGGTCCTGCAAAGTCTGGATAATAGGCAGTCCGGCACCGCACGCAGTCTCATAAAGAAAGTGCACTTGATTTGATTTGCGCGATGCAAGCAGTGCGTCATACGCGGCGAGTGGTCCGCTCTGAGCTTTTTTGTTGGGGGTAACGACATGAATGCCGGCGTTAAACCAGTCGGGGTAACAGTCCGCTACAGCGCTATCGGCAGTGCAATCGATCATTACCGCATGCGGCAGATGATCGGGATTGATATGCGCAGAAAAACGCTCCCAGTCGAGTGCCTCACCGTACTGCTCGAGCTCGGCCCGCCAGTTTTGCAGGTCGACTCGACGCTCTGCCAGATACATTTTTGATGAGGTCGCTATACCCCGAACGCGGAAATCAAGGTTAAAGTTTTTCAGCAAATGCGAGGCCTGCGCGCCGATCTGATCCAGCAATGTGCCACCGACATTGCCTGGGCCAATAAGACCCACCGACAGAGTCTCGGCAGACAGATAAAAGCCGGCATGGGCTGCTCGCAGTGCCCGGGTTGCTTCACTTTGACTGATAACAGCTGAAATATTGCGCTCTGATGAGCCCTGTGCAATAGCATTAACGCTAATGCCGGCTTTGCCAAGAGCACTAAAGAACCGTGAGGCAATTCCAGGAATACCTGCCATGCCATCACCGACCACCGCGATAACACTGCACGCACGACGAACTTCTATGGATTGAATCTGATTCTGTTCAAGCTCATCCAGAAAGGCTTCACGGATTACGGCCTCGGCGTCACCTGCCATACGTTCAGGTACGGCAAAGCAAATTGAGTGTTCCGAGCTGGCTTGCGAAATCAGGATCACCGAGATCTGAGCTTCACGCAGCGCACCGAACAAGCGGTCGGCGGTGCCTGGAACCCCTATCATTCCCGAGCCCTCAAGGTTGATAAGCGCAACGTTAGCTACCGTAGTCAGCCCCTTTATGCTCAGGCTCGATTGGGCGTCCGCACTGATCTTCGAACCATGCGCTTGCGGATTAAAGCTGTTCTTAATATAAATGGGTATATGCAGATCAACCGCAGGCGCCATGGTCTGGGGATGAATGACTTTGGCCCCAAAGTACGCCAACTCCATCGCTTCATTGTAGGAAAGCTCGTGAATAATGGTGGCATCGGGAACCCGATTAGGGTCGGCGCTCATCACGCCATCAACGTCGGTCCAAATAACAATCGAGCGCGCATGCAATATCGATCCGACAATCGATGCCGAAAAGTCGCTGCCATTGCGCCCCAATACCGATGGCAAGCCTTGCTGATCAGAGCAAATAAACCCGGTTACCACCGCTATTTCAGGCTTATCATCAGCAAATATTTTTTCGCCATTAACCCGGGTTTCGGTCCAGTCGACGGCAGCCCCGAGTTCGCCCTGATTGATAATAATCAGCTGGCGAGCATCGACCCAGCGCACGCTGCGCTCGAGTTTATCGGCACCCGATTCCTGATCGAGATACGCCGCCAATAGACGCGCTGACCACAGCTCGCCACAACCCGCCACAATATCCCGTGTGCGCTGCGGTGCAGAGCCGACCAGCGCCGTCGCCTGCAGTAAGTCGGCGATGTCTTTCAGCTCATCCTGCCAGGGGGCCTCGAGTTCTGCGCAGATCTTTGGGCTGGTAAGTAGCTCCTTCATGGTGCAGCGGTAACGCTCGCGAATAGCGTCGATCGCCGGATCAATTGCCGGGACATCGGTCTCTGCAAGCCGCACTAGGTTTAACAGGGCATCGGTCATGCCGCCCATCGCAGAGACCACAACGGCTTGCCGCGGGCCCTCTTCGGCCTGAACCAAAGCAGCCACGCGACGAAAGCATGCAACATCGGCAAGACTTGAACCGCCGAATTTGTGGACCTGCCAATTGCTCTGGGACATTGTAAAGGGCGCCTGTTGCTGAACGAATATAAAGTGGTTAACCGCAAACCGCGAGCACCTCATTGCTGAGTCAACGCCGCGAGGCGGAATTGTACTGCCTGTGCGGCTTTTTTGAACCCCTGAGCCCAACTTCAATGGTTTTTATTCTGACATCGGTTCGCGGCAGACCCTGTTTTGAGCAGCGCCTCAGCGCAAACAGCGGGTATCCATTCCAGCTCAGGGCTTGATCCGTCCTTATTATTAGCTTACAGGTTATCGATTAAAACCCTATTAACCCATGTTTTTAATAGTTTTTCTTTATTTTTGATTTGCGCGGGTTCCGGGCGTAAGCGGCACGGGCCCTGCGCCACTGCACAAGCCTCTAGCCTAAGGCCACCACCACCCTGCACCCGCGTTATCGGCGAGGACTCTTTCTTAGGGCCTGCCCCTTGCATGGTGCCCAGCATCCGTTAACAATGCTGGCATGCGAATGTCCCGACAAGAGTTTCTTAACTGGCCGAACAAAGCGATCACTTTGATCGGTATGTCGGGCGTGGGTAAAACCATGTTGGCGAGCAAACTGCCGCGCGACAGCTGGTTCCATTTCTCCGGCGATTACCGCATCGGTACCAAGTATCTGTCTGAGCCTATACTCGATAATATCAAGCTGCAGGCCATGGAGGTTCCGTTTTTGCGCGACCTTTTGCGCAGCGACTCGATTCATATTGCAAACAATATCTCGGTCGACAATTTAGAGCCTATTTCAACCTTTCTTGGCAAGGTCGGATCCGAGGCGCTTGGGGGCTTGCCACTGGACGAGTTTAAACGACGCCAACGGATGCATCGGGTGGCAGAGAATCAATCAATGGTTGATGTCGAAGAATTCATCGTTAAAGCACACGATATCTACGGCTATCGCCACTTTGTAAATGATTCCGGTGGCAGTCTCTGCGAACTTCAGAGCAAAAAACCCCTGGAAGTTCTTGCACGAAATACTGTCATTATTTATTTGCGGGCTGACGATGAAACCGAGCAGCGAATTATCGAGCGCTCCGTGTCATCACCAAAGCCGATGTATTATCAGGAAGATTTTCTGGACACTAAACTCGCTGAGTTTATTAAGCTTAAAGGCTTAAATGACGCTTCAGAGCTTGAGCCGGATTTATTTGCCCAGTGGATGTTTCCCCAGTTGGTCACCCATCGCCGGCCCCTGTATCAAGGTATTGCAGACGATTACGGCTACACACTGAACGCAAATGATGCCGCTGCTGTGACTGATGAGCATGAGTTGATTGAATTGCTCGGAGACATCGTTGCTGCAGGCTAAAACGGCAGCATGAGCTCGGCAAAACCAGGTAGCAATATTGTATTAGGCGCAGGCTTCACGATCGCTGCGTCTTTGGCGGTAGCGCTCATGGCTGCGATCATAAAATGGTCTTCGGTAGCGGTCTCCACTGAACTATTAATGACCCTCCGCTGGGCGACCGGCTTACTGATTTTTTTTATGCTACTGGTGATTTTTCGCCCTCGTTTAGAGCTAAAAACAGAGCGGCCAGTTGCACAACTTTTAAGCGCTGTGTGTTGGACCGGATCGATCTATTGTTATTACCTATCCTTGCAATGGATTCCGATGCTAGATGCCACGCTCCTACTAAACACGGGCTCTCTTTTTGCGCCTGCGATCGCTAGAATACTAGCCGGAGAGCGACAAACCAGACTTGCATGGCTGGCCAATGGCGTTGGTTTTGTGGGAATCGTTGTTGTTTTGCAACCCCACGCTGGCTCCTTCAATCCTGCTTCAGCATTAGCACTTGCTTCGGGACTTTTGATGGCATTCCGGTTGTATTTCAACCGACAGTTGGGTGGCAGTGAGCCCATCGAGCGCACAGCGTTCTATTCTATTACCTTCGGGCTGCCAATTTGTTTGGGGGCTTTCGCCATCGCCGGTTTCCCCATTCACAATTGGACAGGGCATATGTTTACACCCACGGAAAAGCTGATTCCTTGGTTGACAGATGGTCTGATGGTTGCTGCCACGTTAATTCTTGGCGGCTTAGCCATAGCCCAAACCGGCTTAAGCGCAGCCAGTTTGCGTTCCGCAAACATCGGTCAAATTGCGCCTTTTCGCTACTTTGCGGTCATTTTTACGGCGCTTCTGGATTATCTCATTTGGGAGCACATCCCCACGAAGTCCTCATGGCTTGGCTTCGGGATCATTTTTCTCTCAGCAATGGCGCTGTTACGAATCCCTAAGCTCAACCCCAACTCAGTAGAAACTGATAGCTAAGAACAGCTAGCGCATTCATGCTCAACCTTGTTATCGGTTAAAAGCCCCGTTGCAGCATTGAAGATAAAGCTTCGGGGCTTTTTCTTGGATTTAACACAAGCCTTCTGCGTACATTACAATAGGCTGTGGCTGTGCAATAAGGGTGGATAAGATGTCTTATTGGCAAGATCAGATTCTTCCGGCGATGATTGATCGCGGGATGCGCAATGACGTTATGGCAGAGCAACGACATCGGGCGGCTCCCGACGCCACCGGTCGTGTGCTCGAAATTGGCATGGGTTCCGGCTTAAATCTGCCGCTGTACTCGCCCGAGAATGTGTCGCATATTTTTGGCCTAGAGCCTTCGGCGGCACTTCGTGAAAAAGCCAGCGAAATGCTTGATAGCACCACTATTCCAGTGGAGTTTTTGGCAGCAGGAGCCGAATCTATTCCGCTGGAAAGCCGCAGTGTCGATACGGTGGTGAGCTCCTGGACACTCTGCTCTATTCCAGATGTTGAAGCGGGCTTGCAGGAAATCCGGCGAGTATTAAAAACCGATGGCCGCTTTATTTTTCTGGAACATGG
>JAQWPD010000054.1 GCA_029245525.1 Gammaproteobacteria bacterium
GGAGGTGAGTTCAAACCACAACAGCGATGTGTTTGGCTGAGCGCAAAACTTGCCGTACTGGTCGGCCAGCATGAGCTGTTGACGTTTTAGCGGCGGCTCGGGAGCCCGCCAACGCAGTTCGCCAATAGGCGGGGCCGCAAATGGAATACCCTTAAAGGAAATAACACCGCCTTCCTTGGTTCCCTGCACCGGACCTTCGCTGGTATCAACTTGCAGCTCGGGGACAGCCGTGCGCGAGCACCCTGCGGCACCAAGCGCAATGGAGGCGGACAAAATAAGCGCCAGGGTTATGGTTCTTGGACGAACATTCATGCCCTTATTCTGCCTTACTGCGGGGAGAAAAGGACCTCTTTTTGCAGAACTGAAAGGCGCATTGCTTTGTGCGACGCAGGGCTAATGAGAGGCCTCTTCGGGGTGCCATAGGTGCTTGTGCAGATCGACAGTGCCATCGCTGCGGAAGCTGACGCCCTCTTCTTCGAGCAACATGCGCTGTATTTCGACGGCGCCCGCTTTGGCACGCGGGCTGATGGCGCCTGCGGCGTTAATCACCCGCTGCCAGGGAACGGGGGTATCCTGAGGCAATCCCGCCAGCACCGCCCCGACCTGTCTGGCGGCTCTGGGGCTGCCAGCATAGGCGGCGATCTGTCCATAGGTGGCAACACTGCCTGCGGGTATCAGACGAACCAACTGACAGACGGCGGTGCGCAGAGGTGTGCTTGAGGCGAATTGATGCACAACGTTGTCTCGCAATAATTTAAAGGGCCGCGGGGCAGGTTGTATTGTCGCCTAGGGGCTCTCCAGAGCACCAATGAGCTGCCGCACAGAGGCCATCTTGTGCTGGGTTAAATAATCACCAATCCCCCGATTAATATCAATGCACACCAGCGGGTCGTAAAACAAAGCGGTGCCGATCCCGACTGTTGTTGCCCCGGCCAGCAGAAACTCGATGGCATCTGTTGCGTTGCAAATACCGCCTTGACCGATGATTGGCACATTGTGTTTGCGGGCCACCTCATAAACCTGTTTAACCTTCAGCAGAGCGATCGGCTTAATTGCCGGGCCAGACAAGCCGCCCTGGACGTTGCCAATTATCGGCCGGCGCTTTTCGATATCAATAGCCATGCCCATCATCGTGTTAATAACCGCCAAGCTGTCAGCGCCCGCCTCAATGCACCGGCTGGCGTTATAGGCGATGTCGGTTTGGTTGGGAGAGAGCTTTGCGATCAGAGGTTTGGTCGTGACGTTGCGGCACGCCTCAACGACTCTGGCAGACATATCAGGGTCATTGCCGAATGACACACCGCCTTCTTTAACGTTCGGGCAGGAAATATTAATTTCAATGGCGTCGATATTGGAGTCGTTGAACCGCTTTGTGACATAGACATACTCTTCAATGGTCGAGCCGCAGGCATTTGCAATAAAGCGCGTCTCAGAGAAATCCAGATCTGGCAGAATGGTGTCCACGACAGTATCGACCCCGGGGTTTTGCAGGCCAATTGCGTTTAACATACCATCCGGCGTTTCATACACACGGTGGGGCGAATTGCCGTGGCGGAGCTTGCCGGTGGTGCCCTTGAGGCAAATTGCTCCGACATCCGTGTTCGAGAAACCTTCAATACGGGTGTATTCTTCGCCAAACCCTACACAGCCCGAAAGCAGCACTGTGGGCGACGCCAGCGGTAAACCGCAGAACTCTGTGGTCAGCCTGGGATCGAGCTTATTGGAGCCATCTGCGACCATAACGATGTTTAACCTTGTTCTCTATCAGCCCGAAATTGCGCCGAATACCGGCAATATCATACGCCTTTGCGCCAACACAGGCAGCAGTCTGCACCTGATTCATCCTTTAGGCTTTACTCTTGATGATAAGCGGATGCGACGAGCAGGCTTAGATTATGCCGAGTTTGCAGAAATGCATCAGCATGATTCGTTGGAGGAGTGCTTCTCGGTATTGCCGGGACGGGTGTTTGCGCTAACGACAAAAGCGACGTTGGCGCACTCTGAGCCCAATTTTGAACCCGGAGACAGCTTTATTTTCGGCCCCGAAACGCGCGGCTTACCGGTGGCTTTTCTTGAGTCGCTTAAGCCCGACCAACGCTTGCGTATTCCGATGTTCGCCGATAGCCGAAGTTTGAATTTGTCAAATTCGGCGGCGGTAATGATTTATGAGGCCTGGCGTCAGCAGGGTTACGCTGGCGGTTAATTGAACTCATCGCCACTGGGGCGGCTCATGAGACTTTCTGCCGCATCGTCGGTAGACATCCCTTCATAGAGCAGCTTGTATACGGCTTCACAAATAGGCATCTTCACGCCCATTGCTTGCGCGACGCCATGCACGGCTTTCGCCGCCTTCACGCCTTCTACAACTTGCCCGATTTCCTCCGAGATGTCTTCCATGCTCCTGCCCTTAGCCAGAGCCAGTCCCATGCGTCGATTGCGCGACTGGTTGTCGGTGCAGGTAAGCACTAAATCGCCCATGCCCGATAAGCCCATAAAGGTGGATTCTTTCGCGCCGAGCGCAATACCGAGGCGCGAGAGCTCCCGTAAACCACGGGTGATTAGTAGCACACGCGTATTAGCGCCATAGCCCATCCCATCCGATAAACCCGTTGCTATAGCCAATACGTTTTTGATGGCGCCACCCACCTCCACCCCAATGATGTCGTCTGATGTGTAGGCTTTAAATGTTTTGCTGGTAAATGCCCGTGAAAGATCATCGGCAAAGACCTCATCGGTAGCCGCAATAGTCATTGCTGTTGGCAGGCCATTGCCAACCTCTGTTGCGAAAGTAGGTCCGGAAACAACAGCCAGCGGTATCGATGTGCCGAGCACCTCTTCGGCAACCTCGTGAGCCAGCTTGCCGGTGCTCAGTTCAAAGCCTTTGGTTGCCCAGGCGATGCGGGCATCGCTTCGTAACCATGGTTTTATCTGCTGCAGAACCAAACGGAATACATGGCTGGGCACCACCAAAAGAATGTCGCGATGTGCCCCGATATTTTCCTCAAGGTCTGCCGAGATACGAAGGTTTTTGGGGACCCTGATACCGGGCAGAAACCGATGGTTAACACGGTCAGTGGTGAGCGAGTCGATCACTTCCGGCTCCATGCCCCAGAGGCAAGCATCGGTGCCAGCGCGCGCCAGCTGAATTGCCAGCGCGGTGCCCCAGGAACCGGCGCCAATAACCGCAATTGTTTGTGTGTGCTTGCTGCTCATACGCGTCGCCCCGGAAAATAGTGCGTTTAGGCCTGAGGCTTGCCGTGCTGTATTGATTGGGCATACAGCGCCTCGAAATTAATGGGCTGCAATACCAGCGGCGGAAAGCCTCCGCGGGTTGCTGTGGATGAAATGGTCTCACGAACATAGGGGAACAATGTGGCAGGGCAATGGGTGCCGATAATCTGGCCAAGCTCTTCCTTGTGGAAGCCCCGCATCTCAAATATACCGGCCTGATCAATCTCAATAAGAAAAACGGTTTGTTCGCCTCGTTTGGCATGGACGCTTAGGTGCAAAATGACTTCAAAGCGATTTTCTCCCAGTTCCCGATGCGAGTTTTTAATGTTGAGCTTGGTCTCCATCTCGGCATCAACTTGCTTAAATACCTCCGGTGTGTTCGGCGACTCAAATGAAAGATCTTTGATGTACATCTGGTGCAGTAAAAATTGCTTGCTTGCTGCATTGCTGTTTTCGGTAACGTTTTCGGTCATGGGTAATCCTGTTAGCGGCCGAGGCGCGAATCAAGTTCGCCGGCTTTTTCAAGGGCCGCCATATCATCATAGCCGCCGATATGCTCGTCATTGATGAATATTTGTGGAACCGTGGAGCGAGCCGAGCGAGCGATCATTTCGTCACGCAGAGCGGCCTCGCCGCCAATATTGATTTCGGTATAAGCGACGCCTTTCTTTTTGAGCAGCGCTTTCGCCGCGGCGCAGAAGCCACAGAAGGGCTTCGTGTACATAATGATTTTAACTGTTGGCATGAACAGGCCCTCCGTTAGCTGCGCTCGGTTGGCAGGTTATCCTGCTGCCAGCCGGCTATACCGCCTTTAAGGCTGAAACTGTTGTCAAACCCGGCTTTGCGCAATTCAGCCAGCGCGCGTGCGCTCTTGGCGCCATTTTCACAGACTAACAGCACGCCCTTGTTTGACTTGAGCTTCTTGCTGTTCGCCAGTTCTTGCGGGTTGAGGTTGAGCGCGTCAATGAGATGCCCCTGTTTGAAGGCCTCGGGATCCCGCAGGTCAACCACGGTGGCGCCATTGTTAATAAGCCCGACGGCCTGCGGCGCTGAAATACTGCCCATCGCCTGCGATCTAAGTCGCAATTCGTTAAAAATAACGGCCAGCAGGCTGCCGACAAGAGCCAAGGCAAGCCAGATATTGGCGTTCGCAAATTCAATAAGTCTATCCATGGGAGATTCTGCTTCGATTTATGCTTAATTAAGAAGGGCAATTATACCCTGCTTCATTTGATGGTGAATGGTTGTGAGCGTGTTTCCGTCATCTTGTTATTGCCCTACACTCAGCGGATGAAACCCCTCTTTAGCATCCTAATAGCGGTGGCCATTTTGTCGGGCGCCGCACAGGCAGAGCCGACAGAAGCAGAGGCACGGGCTGAATTAGAGGCGGTACGCCAGCAGATTCAGCAGCTGCAAAAGCAACGCCAGCGTGACGGCGAGAAGCTCAGCCAGGTCGAGCGCGACTTAAAAGACAGTGAAATTGCGGAACAGGGGGCTCGTAACGCGTTAAGCACAGTGCAGGCCGACCTAAAGACGGCGCAGAAGGCCAACACAACACTATTGGCGCAGCAGCGCAAGCAGCAAAGCGAGCTCACTGATATGCAGGCTGATCTGGCATCGCAGATGCGTCTTGCTTATATCCAGGGTCAGGAGCAATGGTTGAAGCTGGTTTTGAGCCAGCAGGACCCGGGTGTGATGGGGCGACGCCTTACCTGGTATGAGTATCTGACTCGGCAACGGACGGCGCTTATTGGCCAGGTGCAGAAGCAGTTGGTTGATTTGCAGCGGATTGCCGAGGAGCTTAAAGCTGAAGCGAAGCGCCTAACGGCGCTTGAGCTCAACCGCACAACGGCCCTTAATGAGGTCAAGGCGGCACGTGCAGAGCGCGAGAAGGCTGTGACAAAACTAAAAAAAGACGTGTCATCCCGGGAAGCTCAGCTCGCAGCGCTGACCAAGCAGGCAAAGGAGCTCGATAAACTGGTGATCGAGCTAGCCAGTGTATTGCCGGACATGCCGAGACTGCCTGCCGGGCCGTTCGCGAATCAGAAAGGCAAGCTGTCGTGGCCCGTGAAAGGCCGAGTGTTAAAGGGCTATGGTGAGCTTCGCAGTAGCGGGCAATTGCGCTGGAATGGCGTCTTAATTGCGGCGCCTTCGGGCAATAATGTTCGTGCGTTTTTTCATGGTCGGGTGATTTATGCAGACTGGTTGCAGGGGATGGGCTTGCTGATGATTGTTGAACACGGTGATGGCTACCTGAGCCTCTATGGGCACAATCAGGAGTTGTTGCATGGTGTCGGCAGCTGGGTGCAGCCCAATGAGGTTATTGCCCGCGTCGGCGACAGTGGCGGTCAAGCAGAGCCGGCAGCGTATTTCGAGCTGCGCAAAGCCGGCCAACCCATTAGCCCGGCCCCATGGATCAAAAAGTAAGCCTTAAACCATTAAAAATGAACCGTTTTTATCAGATTTAATGAAAGCATCTATGATCGGCTGAATGTTGGGTTTTGCGACACAGTCGCTGCGGCAATAGAGGTGAAATAGCTATTCTAATAGCCCGTTTTAGACTCTGGACCCGCCGCTTATGCGCACAGGCAACAAGACCGTTTTAACGTTAATTATTGGCGCAATGATTGGCTTTGCGCTCTCCTTTGGTTCCAGCGTACTTGCTCAGCTTGAGCCTGCCCGCGATCCGCTGCCATGGGATGAAGCCCGTTTGTTGACCGAGGTATTGGAGCGAGTCCGCCAGGAGTACGTTGAGCCGCTTGAGGATCGCGACCTTGTTGAGGGCGCGGTGCGTGGCTTAGTCACCGAGCTGGATCCTCACTCACAGTTTCTCGACAGCAACCAATACGAAGAAGTCCGGATCAACAGCAGCGGCAATTATTCAGGTGTCGGTCTTGAGATTAGTCTCGATAGCGATCGGGTAAATGTGGTGGCGCCTATTGCCGGATCACCGGCAGCCTTGGCCGGCATCCGGGCGGGCGATCAAATTCTCACCATTAACAACCTCGATGTCAGCCCGGCCAACTCGAATAACGCGGTTGGCCTGATGCGCGGCAAGCCCGGCACCCAAGTGCACATTCGTATCGCCCGCAGTGGTGAAGCAGAGCCGATTGATTTCACCCTGACGCGCAGCCACGTCAAGGTCAAAAGTGTCAGCGCCAATTTGCTCGAGCCGGATTATGGCTACGTGCGGATCAGCCACTTTAGTGACACCACCTACGCGGATATGCTCGATGCCCTGAATGAACTGCAGCATGATAATCACGGTCAGCTTAAGGGCCTGCTGCTCGATCTTCGCAACAACCCGGGTGGCGTGCTAGCCGCAGCGGTTGACGTTTCCGATGCGTTTCTGGACGGCGGTACAATTGTCAGTGCGAGCGGGCGGGCTATCGATGCAAGTTTCACGCATGAAGCGAACCAGGGCGATTTGGCAGAGGGCGCCCAAATGATTGTTCTGGTGAACAAAGGCTCGGCATCGGCATCTGAAATTGTGGCCGGCGCGTTGCAGGATAATAACCGCGCATTGATTGCCGGCATGCGCACCTTTGGTAAGGGCTCTGTGCAAACGGTTATTCCCTTGTCCAGCGGCCGAGCCATAAAATTGACTACCTCGCTGTACTTTACCCCGTCAGGCGTCTCGATTCACGGCGAGGGCATTTCTCCTGACATCCGCATTGAGGCCGATAAGGTGGCCGATATGCAGGCAGGCGTAAACAGCCATTTCACCAACAAAGCACTGGTGTTATTGCAGACCGATTCGCAGCTCCAAGCCGCGGTGAATTTTTTGAAAGAGCCCCGTCTTTTGCAAAGCCAGGTCGTTCACTGAGCCTCGGGCCGGGTTGATTTGGCCCACACTGGTTTTGCGTTACTAGGCGCTACCACCAAAACAGCGTAGTCTTCACGCTGTGAGCCGACTCCAATATTGCCGTTATGCATGCTTTCGCCTTAGCGGTTTTTTGGCGTTGGCGTTGAGCGCAGCGGTCTGCGCAGCGCCCCCTGCGGATCCGATGATCGCCATCATCATCGACGACCTTGGACAGCAGCGTGATTACAGCCTTGCCGTTACCCGCCTGCCCGGACCGGTCGCTTGTTCTGTGCTGCCGCACACGCCTTGGGCGGCACAAGTATCCGCGGCGGCCACCGCCTCAGGGAAAGAGGTGATGTTGCACCTGCCTCTGCAGGCAATGGATATAAGTCGCCTCGCCGGCGTTGGCGAAATTAGTCTCGATAACAGTCGCCAGGAGTTGCAACAAATTCTTGCGGCGGACCTTGCGTCAGTGCCGAATGCGGTCGGTGTTAATAATCATATGGGCAGCTTAATTACACGACATCCTGGCCATATGGCGTGGTTGATGTCAGAGATCGCTGCGTATCAACATTTGTTTTTTGTCGACAGTTACACCACAGCCCAGAGTATTGCCGGCGACATGGCGGCCGACTATGGAATACCCGTAACCCGCCGAAATATATTTCTGGATAACCAGTCCGGTGAAGACCAGTTGATGTACGAGTACCGTCGTCTGCTTAGCCTTGCCCGCAAGCAAGGTTCCGCTCTAGCTATCGGACATCCATACCCAGAAACAACAGCATTTCTGCAACGGGTTTTGCCGCATTTGCCCGATCAGGGCATACGGCTGGTGTCAGTGGCCGAATTAATTGCTTACCAGCAAGCGCTTCAGCCTGCCAAGGTCGGACCTGGCGAATCCGCGGGGTTATGATGCGGCAAGAGCGTCACAAGGAATGCTGAACATGAATGGAATTACATTTGGTCAGGTGCTGATTGTGGGCATGGGCGGCTTTGTGGGCTCTAGTCTGCGTTTTGTCATGCATCATTGGGTGCAAAAGGCGTGGCTTCCGAGTGCTTTTCCGCTGGGTACTTTAGCGGTGAACATGATCGGTTGTTTATTGATCGGCTTGGTAATCGGCCTAAGCGATGTGCGCGGCCTTCTCGATCAGCAATGGCGCTTGTTTCTTGCTGTCGGCGTTCTCGGTGGTTTTACCACCTATTCCAGTTTTGCCTATGAAAATTTCGCGCTTCTAAGCGGTGCCGAGTTTTTTAAGGTCGGCCTCAATATTGTTGTGCAGATTGTTCTCGGGCTATTGCTCGCTTGGGCCGGCTATCAGCTTGCACGGGTTATTTAGAGGCTCTTTAGCAGGGGCTATATCAGCGCATCGCGGATTTTTGAAGCGCGCTCCTCAAGCACGGCTGGGTCAGCCATGGCGCCCGAATGACGCCGTAATGGCACGCCTTCCCAGCGCGGCACCACATGCATGTGCACATGAAACACGCTTTGCCCGGCCGCCTCATTGTTGAACTGCTGAATCATGATACCGTCCGGTTTCATTGCTGACGCCACTGCCCTGGCGATCTTCTGTGTCGTTTGAATAAGCCGTGTGGCGCCTTCTGTAGATAGGTCCAGAAGATTACAGGCAGCTTCTTTTGGAATGATTAGCGTATGGCCCTCGGCCTGGGGCATAACATCCATAAAGGCGAGCGTGTGCTCATCTTCATAGACCCTGACCGCGGGAATTTCATCCCTAAGAATTTTTGCAAAAAGGTTATTGCTGTCGTATGCCATGCCGGCCTCCTTTGTTTTCTTCATTATAACCCTTGCAACAGAGCGGGCAGAGGATAGTGGTAGCATAGCGGCATGAATACTTCCCGCAGAGATGGTTCCCGTTGCTTTGTTTGTGGTCCGGATAACCCGAACGGCCTGCAACTGATTTTTTCTCTCGATAACGATGTGTGTCGAGCAAGCTTTAGGCCGGAGCCTCATACGGTAGGATTTGACGATCTCGTGCATGGGGGGATTTTATTTGCCGTATTGGATGATGTAATGGCCAACTGGCTTTTTTTAAAAGGCGTGCGGGCGCATACGGCAAAATGTGAGATCCGCTACCGTGAGCCGGTGCATCTGGGCACAGCGCTTGCTCTGGAAGGGCGTGCGACGCGCGTTAAAGGGCGCATGGTAATGATGGAAGGCAAGGCGATTCGCGCTGAAGATGGCGTTGTTGTTGCCGAAACCATGGCGTCATTCATGATTGTGGATGGTGCGCTGCAGCTTGGGTAGTCGCGTAGGGTATCGCTGCGGCTCAAGACACCCTAGCGTTGTCTGTTTCGGCAGGCGAAAAAAAAGCCGCTTTATGCGACCTTTTTTATTCTTTATGCAGGGCCTCAGCTCACGTTCAGCCTTCATAAATAGCAACGTCGTATGTGCCGGTGCCATCGCGCAAATGTTTAATGGCATTGTATTCTTCGCTCGCCCAGAACGCCTTCATCTGATCCATAGTAGGAAAGGAGGTTATCAGCACAACTTTGCCTTTCAGGAAGTCGCCCTCTTTGATTTCGGCAGCAGGGCCGCGAACCAGATATGAGCCGCCCATATTGGCGACAATCTCAGCAGACGTTGCTGCGTAGGTTTTCATTTCCGGGGTTGGGTTGGTGATATGACAAATTGCCACCTGATACGCTGCCATTTAAACTCTCCTTGAATAGACGAATGCGACCGCAGTCGATGATTGACCGTATTGTGTGTGTTTAAGACCGTTGCGGCAAGCCGCGCTGCTGCGCTGTCCAGAACAGGCACAGCGCCACTAGTGCCAGAACGATCAGTCCGAGCCCACTGCCCACTTGCCATGCTTTCGGCAAAGCAAGAAAGGCAGTATCACCGGTGATGACAATAGGAACGGCCAGCAGAATACCGATAAGTGCCTCGCCGGTAATCAGGCCGGCCGCCAACAACATGCCGCTATTGGCGGCGGTGCCACGCCGGCTAACAAGCCAGTGAATCAGCCCGCCAAGAAATATAGGCACAGCCAGCTCCAGCGGCAGATAAACGCCAATGGCCACCGCCAGCACCGGAGCCCGGAATGACGCCCTGCGGGCGGCCAGCCATTCATCAATGAGAATAATACCGATACCGATACCTGCACCCATAGCCACCATGGTCCAGGGCAGGTTGCCGGAAAAAACACCTTCAGCAACTGAGGCCATCAGAGCCGCTTGCGGCGCCAGCAAGGCATCGGGTTGTTCGGCCGTGGGTAAGCCGATGCCGTAGGCTTTTAGCAGCAGGTTAAGAATAGGCGCCATCACCAGCATTGATGAGAGCACACCAACACACTGCATAAGCTGCTGTTTCCAGGGGGTCGCCCCCAACAGGTATCCGGCCTTTAGATCTTGCATGTTGTCACCGGCAATGGCTGCGGCACAACACACCACCGCGCCAATAACAATTGCTGCTGTCGGCCCAATGTCATCGTTGCCCGTGAGCCATAGCAGCAGCAGCGAGGCGAGCAGGATTGTGGAAATAGTAATGCCGGAAATGGGGTTGTGTGATGAGCCAACAATGCCGGCCATGTAGCCGGCGACAGCCGAAAACAGAAAGCCTGCTATGCCCATTACCAGCGTCATAGCCAGCGCGATGCCTACACTGTTAACGATCTGCAGATACAGCATAAACAATGGCACGGTAAGCACTAACGATACGCCAATGACCAAGGCCATGGGCGCATCGTTGGCGGCCGCTTTGCCTGATGACCTTTGGCCGGCGCTAAGCCCGCCACGAAAGCCATTGATGATAGAGCTGCGCACCGATATTAAGGCCCAGAGACCGCCGGTTAGCATTGCCCCAACGCCAAGATAGCGAATCTTGCTGGTCCAAATTTGAAACGCGACATCTACCGCGCTGGCATTGTTCTTTAACATATCACCGAGCACGGGATCGCTGGTTGCAAACCAAGTGCTGTAGATTGGAATTGCAACGTACCAGGAGATTACGCCGCCGATCAGAATTAGCGCTGCTACATTAATGCCGACGATATAGCCAACGCCTAAAAGCGCCGGCGATAAATTAGTGCCGGCATAAAGCGCCGTGTTCTGACCCACCCATGTGCCGCCTGCCGCGCTTGATGGCCAGAGCTTTAGACCCGCTTCGCAGAGTTTAACCACGGCACCAATGCCGCCACCCACGGCCAGAGCTTTTATTGCCGCGCCACGAGCTTCCCCGGCTCTGAGCACCTCGGCAGTGGCCGTCCCTTCCGGGTAAATCAGCGCCTGATCAACGATAAATGAGCGCCGTAAGGGCACTGTAAACATCACCCCAAGCAGTCCGCCGATGCCCGCGATCATGCACACCCACCAGTAGTCGAAGCTTTCCCAGTAGCCCAATATAATGAGCGCGGGCAGTGTAAAGATTACGCCCGCCGCCAGCGATTCGCCGGCAGATGCGGCGGTTTGCACAATGTTGTTTTCGAGAATATTGCTGTTGCGGAACAGCTTAAGCAGCCCCATTGAGATGACGGCGGCTGGAATTGATGCAGAAACCGTCATCCCGGCAAACAGGCCAAGGTAGGCATTGGCACCGGCAAGCAGCATGGCTAAAGCAATGCCCAGAGCAACAGCCTTGACGGTGAGTTGCGGCAAGGGCCGGCTCACAGTCCTGCGCCGTGCTTAGTCAGCGTTGCTGTCATTATCTGCGGAGGTGCTGGCGTCCTTTTTATTCACCATAAGCTTCGACATCACAATGCCCACCTCGTACAGCAGGTATACCGGCACGGCCAGCAAGGTTTGTGAGATGACGTCGGGAGGCGTTAATAGCATGCCGAAAACAAACGCCCCCAGAAACACATAGGCGCGTTTTTGGCCCAGGCTTTTGGTGGTTGTTAGTCCGGACCACACGAGCATCACCGTGGCAATAGGCACTTCAAAGGCGAGCCCAAAGGCAAAGAAAATAGCCAGAACAAAATCGAGATAACTGTTGATATCAGTCATCACCGCCACGCCATCGGGAGCGGCGGCAGTAAAGAAGGCAAACATCAGCGGAAACACCACGCTGTAGGCAAACAACACACCGATATAAAACAGCAAAATGCTTGATGCGACCATTGGTATCGCAAAGCGTTTCTCCTGCTTATACAGACCGGGCGCAACAAACGCCCAGACCTGATAGATAACAACCGGCATGGCAATGAACAACGCCACCCACATACAGGTTTTGAATGGCACCAGAAACGGAGAGGCCACCTGAGTGGCAATCATCTGCATTTGAGTTCCGCCAGCGCCGTTTAGGTTCGCCATTTGCGCCATCAGCGGGTTGGCAACGACCTTAAAAACGCTATCGGAGAACGGTGCCAGACAGACAAAGATTGCCAGAACGGCAAGTGATGCCCGAATTAAGCGAGTGCGCAGCTCAACCAGATGAGAGACAAGGGTCCCTTCTTCGAGCATTTCCCCGGCTTTACTCATGACCCGCTCTGATTGCCAGATTTAATTGAGGGCTCTTTGTCCGGTGCAGGCTGCTTATCTTCTGCCGGGTCATATTCGCCGTGGCCGACCTCTTCGGAGATGCCGTCTGCTTTGGCCTCTTCTTCCGTCGTTGCCTCAGCTTCGCTCGAGTAGCCGGGGCGCAAGCCCGCAGAAGTTTGCCAGGCCGGTTTTACTTCCTGAGGTTCTTTCGGTGTGTTTGACGGTGGGTTGATCGCGTCTTCAAGGTTTATTTCGGCTTGCATTTGGGCCGATAGATTGCGGGCCATGCGGCGAGCCTGCCCGGCCCAGTTGCCTATCTGGCTGGCCACTTTAGGCAATTTTTCAGGGCCAAGAACGACGAGTCCAAGGCCGAATAAAATAGCCAGCTCCCAAAAACCGATGTCGAACATGTGTGCTTAGGTCGCGTAACCGTGAAGAGGCTTAAGAAGCCTTATCACCGGCCTTTTCTTCGCTGTTCGCTTCAGAAAACTGTGCGTCCGGTTGGTCTTTAATCTGTTTGGAGTCTTCCCCTTTGTCTGCGTCATCCATAGCACCGCGGAAGCTCTTCACTGCACCACCAAGATCTTTGCCCAAGCTGCCCAAACGCTTGGTGCCAAAAATGAGCACGACAATGACCAACACAATCAGTAGCTGCCAAATGCTAATTCCGCCGAGTCCCATAGCCTTTCTCCATATTCGCGACGTGTCGGTGATGCCGGCAAATCGCTTGATTTATTCGTAAACAGGTCTCTAATAATACGCCATATCGATGCTGAGGCGTTGATTTATGTCTGTAACCAAAAGGTAACCGGTCCGTCATTGGTCAGGCTTACCTGCATATCAGCGCCGAAGCATCCAGTTTCAACCCTGCCCAGACGCTTGCGGCACTCTGCAACAAAGTAATTGAACATCCGCTCAGCGGTTTCCGGATCTGCACCTTTGGAAAAGCCCGGGCGCGTGCCTTTGCGGGTATCTGCGGGCAGCGTGAACTGGGGTACCAGCAACATGCCACCCTGAATATCGAGCAGGCAGCGATTCATTTTTCCGGCTTGGTCTGGAAACACGCGATAACTCAGCAAGCGTTCAAGCAGTCGGTCGGCTTTGGCTTCGGTATCGTCACATTCGACTCCCACGAGCACCATTAGCCCGGTATCGATCTCGCCGATAGTCGTATCGCGCACCACCACCTGCGCCTGACTTACCCGTTGCAACAATCCAATCATGCAGCGAGTTTGCCTGAGTCGGCGCGTCATGCAAGCGCGGCGCGCTATGTTGCAGGGTTTTTTGTGCGCATCTTAATGCACTACTATGGGAGCCATACTTGTCCGGTGCTATTGTCCGGCGGCTTACAAATAGAAGAAACGCTTTATGAAACGCAGAGATTTGATAATGGGCGCTGGCGCTCTCGGAGTAACCGCCTGTGCTCAAAGCGATAACGATAGTGCTGAGGCGTGTGCCGACGGCCAGACTTACAACTGGAAGATGGTGACCACCTGGCCACCGAATTTTCCGGGCTTAGGCACGCATGCACAGAAGCTCGCGGATGATATTCAGACGGCATCGAATGGCCGGATAAAAATTCGCCTGTTTGCGGGTGGTGAGCTGGTGCCTCCGTTTGAAGTATTCGGTGCGGTATCGCAGGGGATGGCCGAAATGGGTCATGGCGCGGCCTATTATTGGAAAGGCAAATCCGAAGCCGCGCAGTTTTTTACCGCGCTGCCGTTTGGCTTAAGTGCCACCGAACTGAATGGCTGGTTTTACTACGGTGGCGGTTTGGAGCTGTACCGCGAGTTGTATGCCCCGTTTAATTTGGTGCCGTTTCCGGCGGGCAATACCGGCGTTCAGATGGGCGGCTGGTTTAATAAAGAAATCAATGGCTTAGAAGACCTTCAGGGCCTAAAAATGCGCATCCCGGGCTTGGGTGGTGAGGTGCTGGCCCGCGCTGGAGGTACGCCGGTGGCGACGCCTGGCTCGGAGATATTTACTGCGCTGCAAACAGGTGCTATTGATGCGAGTGAGTGGGTAGGGCCCTACAACGATATGGCTATCGGCCTGCATCAGGCCGCGCGCTATTATTATTACCCCGGGTGGCAAGAGCCCGGCCCTGCGCTGGAAGCTATTTTTAATAAAGAGGCGTTTGACTCTCTGCCACCGGATTTGCAGAAGATTGTCGAATTGGCTTGTAGCGCAGCCAATGATCAGATGCTCGCCGAGTACGTGGCGCGTAACGGTCAGTCTTTGGAGCAACTGCTGGAACTGGAAGCCGAAGGCGAGATAGAAATCCGTCAGTTTCCTGACGAAGTATTGATTGAATTGCGGCGCCTATCGGACGAGGTTGTTCTGGATATGGTGAATAGTGACCCCGCTGCGGAGAAAATCTATGCATCATTCGATGCGTATCGAAAGCGCACGGCACAGTGGACGGCAATTTCTGAGCAGGCCATGCTGAACGTGCGGGACCTGTAATGGCGATGTGGCGTTTTATTGGCACAGTAACGCTAAGCTCATTGCTGCTTGCCTGCAGCGCGTCGGACGATGCGGGCAACAGCCGCGCTGCCGTTAATGATAAAAAGGTATTCCGTTATGCGATGGGCGGCTCGCCTACCAGCCTTGATCCTGTTCAGTCGGGTAACGCGTACGCAAACGTTATTGTCAGTAATGTTTTCGATACGCTATACAACTACAAGTACCTGGCCCGTCCGCCTGAGTTGAAGCCGGGGCTGGCTGAGGCAATGCCTGAGGTGTCTGATGACGGTCTGGTTTACACCATTCCGCTAAAGCAGGGCGTGCTGTTTGCGGATGACCCCGCATTTCCGGGCGGCAAAGGTCGTGAAGTTACTGCCGCGGATTTTGTTTATTCCATTAAGCGGCACTTCGACCCGACCACTCGTCCCCAGGGTGCTTGGTTGTGGCAGGACCGCATCAAAGGCTTGGACGAGTGGAAGGCAGCTGGTTCGGATTATTCGGCTGAAATTGCAGGTTTGCGCGCAGTGGATCCTTACACCGTTCGTATTGAACTGACCAGGCCTTACCCTCAGTTGTTGTACACATTAGCAATGGGTTTTTCCGCGGTGGTTCCCGCCGAAGCGGTTGAGACGTATGGGCGTGAGTTTGGTATTCGTCCGGTAGGCTCTGGCGCATTCCGGCTGGAGTCATTTAACACCGCGAAGGCGGTGTTATTACCCAACAGCAATTATCGCGATGAGCCATTTAATTTGATTGAAGAGGGTTATGACCCCGCCACTCAGGCTTATACACGCGTTGCCGAACTCGAAGGTCGTTCCCCACCGTTTCTTGATCGTCTCGAAATCGATTTTATTCAGGAAGGATCGGCATTGTGGAGTTCGTTTACCAAGGGTGATGAAGTGCAAATGGCATCTTTGCCTGATGAGCAGGTTGAGTTTGTGCTTGACTCGACCCGTCCGGTGATCCTTAAGCCGGAGTTTGCGGAAAAATACCAGCTTGCCACCGGTCCTGAAGCCGGTTTTGTGTATAGCAATTTTAATCTCGACTTTCCTGAGATGGGCTATAACCCAGATCCTGAGCGCAATGCGCGCAACAAAGCTTTACGCTGTGCGGTGATTCGCAGTTTCGATTGGCCGGCGCGGAATGACAGTTTTTATATGGGGCTTGGTCAGGTCTTTCCGGGAGTCATACCACCCGGCGTGCCAGAGTTTGATGAGGCAATGCCCCGCGACAGCGTGACCCGTGATGTTGCATATGCCAAACAGTTGTTGGCGGATAACGGCTGGACGCCCGATAACCTGCCTACGCTGACCTATGGCACTGTTGCCGGCGTAAAGAGCAGATTGTTCTTTGAGCAATTCCGTGCGTTTTTGAAAGACATTGGCTACCCGTCGGAAAAGGTTGTGCTGAAACGTTATGCCACCTTCGGCGATATTGTTCGCGCCTGGTCGCGAAGTGAACTGCCCTTTGTTAGCAAAGGCTGGGGCTTGGATTACCCGGATGCAGAAAACACTTTGCAGTTGTTTTATGGTCCAAATGCGTCGCCGGGGTCAAACGATGCAAACTATGCCAACCCCAAATACGATGCATTATTTGAGCAGGCAGCAACGATGGCCCCTTCTGATGAGCGTACGGCAATTTATCGTCAGATGAATCAAATGCTGGTGGATGACTGTGTTGCAGTCACGGGCCTTACCCGGATGCGAATTACTCTCTGGCACAACAATGTGATTGCCGTGCCTGATTCGTCAATTGTGGGCGGTGGTTTTCTGCGCTACGTGGATGTTGATTAGGTCATGGAGTTGCTTCAATACACACTGCGTAAATTGATCGCGGGCATTCCGCTGATTTTTGGTGTGACCTTTATCAGCTTTTTGCTCATGGTGTACTTTGGGCCTGACAAAACGTATGACTTATTGGGCAAGAATCCGACAGAACAGCAGATCGCGGAGATACGGAGCGAGCTGGGCTATGACCAGCCCTTTGTGGCCCGCTACTTTAACTATGTTACCGAGCTGGCAACGCTGAATTTCGGGCGTTCGGAGTCCACGGGCGAAAAAGTTAGTGACCTGCTCGCCCGCACGATTCCTGTGTCGTTGGCGCTGGTAACACCTGGTTTTGTCTTGGGAAATCTGTTCGGTGTATTGCTGGCGTTATTTGCGGCTAGCAGGCGCGGCAGTTGGGTTGATAAAACCATTATGGGCTGCTCCGCGGTGGGTATGAGCATTAGCTTTCTAATCGCCATTATTGCTTTTCAATTGGTGTTTTCATCGAGTTATGGCTTAGGTTGGTTTCCGGTGCGTGGTTGGAATATCCACAGCCCGCTTGATTACTTGCGCTATGTGACGGTGCCAACTCTGGCAACAGTGTTTGTGGCTCTGGGCTACAACACCCGCTTTTATCGTGCAGTTATTGTCGAGGAGCTGTCTCGTGATCACGTTCGGACCGCAAAAGCGTTTGGTGTATCACCGGCAAAAATTCTTTCGGTGCATGTGCTGAAAAATTGCGCGATTCCAATTATTACTCGTGTGGTTTTTTCGATCCCCTTTATTGTCATTAGCGGCAGTCTATTGCTCGAAACTTACTTCGGTATTCCGGGGGTGGGAAAAGTTGCATTCGATGCCATCACTACCGGCAATCAGCCGGTGCTTAAAGCTGTGGTTGGTTTGACCGCGGTGTTGTTTGTGCTGGCACAGATATTGACCGATATCCTGTATCGCGTGGCTGACCCGCGGGTCAGTCTTAACTGATGGCCGCGGCACCTGAAACTATTGCGCGTGTTGCCGCTCCGCCCCACCAGGGGCTTTGGTCCAAGGCCTTCCACAAGTTTTGTCGTGATCGTGCAGGGCTAGTGGGCCTTTGGGTTGTCGTGCTTTACGCCATTGTGGCGTTGGGCGTGTGGTTGGGCCTCTGGGCGAGCGATTGGGCCGAGGTTACCGGTCCAAAATGGGGCCCGGTATCGGCCGAGCATTGGTTCGGCACCAATTTGATCGGTCAGGATATTTTTGCCCGTGCGCTGTACAGCACGCGAACCGCTTTTGAACTGGGGCTGGTGGTTGCCGTGCTGTCGACATTTGTTGGCGCTGTGTTGGGTGCCTTTGCCGGGTTTTTCAGCGGGGGTTGGATCGATGAGCTGGTGCTCTGGTTTATGGGTGTGATTGATTCGATACCGTTTTATTTATTGGTGGCGGCGATAGCTTTTTCATTGGGAGACAGTCCCTACGCTATGTATATCGCAATGATTGCGACCTTTTGGGTCGGTACCAGTCGCCTGGTGCGCGGCGAAGTTATTAAGCTTAAAGAGCTTGAGTTTGTTGAGGCAGCGCATGCGATTGGCTTGAGTGAGGTGGCTATTATTTTTCGGCATATTCTGCCTAATACTTTTCACATTCTGCTGGTGCAGGCCACCATTACTTTTGTTGCTGCAATCAAGTCCGAAGTTATTTTAAGCTTTCTTGGTATCGGCATTCAGGATGGCATGAGCTGGGGGCTGATGATTGCGGAGAGCACCATTGAGGTGCTTGCCGGCTTCTTTAACAATTTTATTGCGGCATCACTGTTGATGTTCGGGCTGGTGATGGCGTTCAATATGTTCTCCGACGCGTTGCAGGATGCGTTGGACCCAAGGTCGGTCCGTTGAGCCGGCCAGTGCTGGAAGTGCGTGATCTTGCCGTGGAGTTCGATACGGAGCACGGCCGTGTGCGTGCCGTAAATAACGTGAGCTTCAGTGTCAATGCCGGCGAAGTGGTAGGCCTGGTGGGCGAATCCGGCTGCGGTAAGACCGTCACAGGCCTGTCGTTACTCGGGTTGGTGCCATCGCCGCCCGGCAAAGTGGTGCACGGGGAAATCCTTTTGGACGGGGATGATCTGTTGAAGCTCGACGAAGCCGGCATGCGGCGCATTCGTGGCAGCGAGGTTTCTATGATCTTTCAGGAGCCGATGACGGCGCTGAATCCCGTGCTAACCGTGGGTTATCAAATGACCGAGGTGCTGCGGCTGCACAAATCGCTTTCACAGCAGCAGGCCCGTCACGCGGCAATCGATATGCTCGGCATTGTGGGCATTCCGGCACCGTCGAAGCGAATTGATGAATACCCGCATGAGATGTCGGGCGGAATGCGTCAGCGCGTGATGATTGCTATGGCACTCAGCTGCGGACCTAAACTGCTGATTGCGGATGAGCCAACCACGGCGCTGGATGTGACGACGCAGGCGCAGGTGTTGGATGAGATAGTCCGCTTGCAGCATCAGTTTGAGATGGCCGTCATTCTCATTACTCACGATTTGGGGGTGGTGGCACAGACCTGCCAGCGTGCCTTGGTTATGTACTGCGGCCAATTGGTGGAAGCCGCGCCTATAAACTCGTTATTTGCGTCTCCCCTTCACCCTTATACCCAAGGGCTCATCGGTTCAATTCCGCGAATTCGTGAACACAAAATTGAGCGTCTCCCGGTTATTGAAGGCATGGTGCCTGATATTGCCGCGTTGCCGGACGGCTGTCATTTTGCCGATCGTTGCAACCGGGTGCAGGCTGATTGCCATGAGCGCAGTCCGGTATTAACGCCCTCGGCAGACGCCGGTGCGGTTGCCTGTTGGCACCCGCTGGAGCCGCAGCATGACTAAGCCATTGCTCGAGGTGCGCAATCTGGTCAAACACTTTCCGGTGCGCGGTGGCGGCTTTAGCGTCGTGCGGCAGCAGGTCAAAGCGGTTGACGATGTGAGTTTTACGCTGCTGCCCGGTCAGACTCTGGGCCTTGTTGGCGAGAGTGGCTGCGGCAAATCAACCTTGGGCCGGGCGCTGTTGCGTTTGCAGGAGCCCAATTCAGGGCAGATCTTTTTTGAAGGCCGCGATATATTGCAAATGAACCGCGCCGAGCTCAAGGCGCAACGACGCGATATGCAGATCATTTTTCAGGACCCGTTTGCGTCTTTAAGCCCTCGTCGAACGGTTGCGCAAACGGTTTGCGAGCCATTGGATGTTCATGGCATAGGTTCCCCGTTAGAGCGGCGCAAGCGGGTTGAAGAGTTGATTGAATTAGTCGGCTTACGCGCGGCGGTTTTGAATCGTTACCCGCATGAGTTTTCAGGTGGGCAGAGACAGCGCATTGGTATTGCCCGGGCGTTGGCGTTGAACCCCAAGTTGATCGTTGCCGATGAGCCAGTATCGGCGCTGGATGTTTCGGTGCAGTCTCAGGTGTTAAATCTCATTAAAGATTTACAACGGCAATTGGGCGTGTCATTCATTTTTATTTCGCACGACCTGGCGGTGATTCAGCACATTAGCGATGTGGTGGCCGTTATGTATCTTGGTCGCATTGTTGAACAGGCGGCTGTTAGCAGCCTGTACACAAGCCCTAAGCACCCTTATACCCAGGCGCTGTTATCGGCTGTACCTTCGCCACACCCGGCTAGCGGAGCAAAGCGAATCATTTTGCCTGGCGATGTGCCATCGCCAATTTCGCCACCGTCTGGCTGTGCATTTCACCCCCGCTGCCCCGCTGCGCAAGCAAAATGCCAAATAACTGAGCCGCAGCAAACAACGCTTCACAATGGCGGTCACCAGCGCCATTTTGCGTGTCATTATCCGCTTGGCGACTAACCGTTTTTTGCCTGTTAGCTACGGCTCATCTGCGTATTGCACCTAAACAACGTCTGCTTGCGATGCCTTTGGCGCGTTGCGTTTTAAGCCTAGAGAGACCAAAAAAATTACTGCAGCAAGTACGCCAAGCACCAGGAATGAGGCTTGGTACCCGGCAGTTCCCCCGCCTTTTGAGGTTGCCACGGCTCCGACAATCGCTGCACCGGAAAGCTGGCCGATGGCAAGAAATATATTCAGTAAGCCCTGTGCTGAGGCGCGATCATCGGCGGTTGATTCCTCAATAATGATGTAGCGCAAGGGCGCTCCGAGTAGCGCAGCAAGACCGATGCCGGCGATAAGCCCTGCACCAATAAAGCTAACAAACGTCAGCGGCATTAAGGCCCAGATCATTACGCCGACGACGATAAAGGCAATGGCCTGTTGAATGATGATGCCAGCGCCCAGTTTATCGACGGCTTTTCCAGCGAGAGGCGAGACCACCATCATTACAAATACGCCCGGCAACATCAGCCATGCCGCCATGCTCTCTGTTACCCCAAGCGATGCGACGGCAAGTGCCGGAAGAAACACCTGAGCGCATTCGATAGTGCCAACAACAGCAGCAATAATCATGACTAGGCGGATCTGCTTTGCAGCGAAAAATGAAGGCCGGATGATGGGGTCAGCGGCAGTCTTTTCATTTTTCCAGAAAGCCGGTAGCAGCACGATGCCCGTTATAAGAAATGGCCAGACAGCAAGCGTTTTAAGACTGGGCACCAGATCAGCAGTATCGAGATTGGTAACACCAATGGCCAACCCAAGCAATAACGTCGTCAGCAAAACACCCCCTGCCCAGTCAAACGGCAGCGGGCTCGATTTGCCTGCTCGAGGAAGCAGTTTCCAGCCGGCTATTATCAGCGCAATGGCAATTGGGAGGTTAATAACGAACAGCCATTGCCATGAAAACTGCAACAGTATGCCGCCGAGAACAGGGCCGATCAGGAACGCCAGACCAAATACCGCACCGATAAGACCGAGCGCGCCGCCCTGCTTTTCTTTTGGGAAGGTGTCGCCGATCACGGCAGCAGCAACGGGGAAAATGCCGCTCGCACCGAAGCCCTGAACCGCCCGGCCGATCATTAGTATTTCCTGATTACCGGCAAGCACCAGCATTAGTGAGCCAATTCCGAAGCCCGACACACAAAGCACATAGATGAGCCGCCTGCCATGACGGTCGGACAGTTTTGCCAGCAGTGGTGTGCCAATAAGCTGAGCCAGGACATAGATATTGAATAGCCATGATAGCTGGCGGTTATCCAAGCCGAACTCGGCTTGGATTGCAGGCAGTGCCGGCCCGATGATGGCGAGATCAAGCGCGCCCATCAAAACACCGACAAAAAGCAGGGCCATAACGGCCTTGGAGTTAGGGGCTCTGTCTGGCATATACGACTCCATGGTTAACGCGCTGCGCCATTGTATGCGGCACTAATAATTATTGCTGAGCAAGTTCGGTAACCAGCTAACGATTTCCGGCCATATTGCTAACATCCCTAGTGCCAGTAACTGAATGCCAATAAAGGGTATAACACCTTTGTAGATTGCCGATGTCGGGAGCTGTGGGGGCGCCACGCCGCGCAAATAGAACAGCGCAAAGCCAAACGGCGGCGTTAAGAACGAGGTTTGCAAATTGATCGCAATCATTATGCCAAGCCATACCGGATCAATTCCCATTGCCAGCAGCACCGGCCCGACGATGGGCACCACCACAAAAGTAATTTCGATAAAATCGAGCACAAAGCCCAATAAGAACATCACCAGCATTACCAGCACAAAAGCGCTCACCTGCCCGCCCGGCAAGGCGCTTAAAAAACCACGAATGGCGTCGTCGCCTTCATAGCCGCGAAACACCAGTGAAAACATGGACGCGCCGACCAGAATTAGAAACACCATGCTGGTCACGCGGGTGGTATTGCGGGCTATCTCGCGGAGTCGGGTTAAATTAAGCTGCTTCTTGGTTCCGGCGAGCAGTAAGGCCCCCATCGCACCCACTGATGCCGCTTCAGTGGGTGTGGCAACGCCAGCAATAATAGAGCCGAGGACCGCTAGAATAAGTATCAGCGGCGGGAACAGCACCAGCGCCACGCGTTTTAGCAGACGGTCGGGGGGTGTGTCTGTTTTTGCGGTGGGCGGCATGGTTTCGGGCTTAAAAATGGCAAGCAGTGCCAGATAGCCCAAGTACAAGGCCACCAAGAGCAGACCCGGCACAACCGCACCAACAAATAAATCACCAACGGATATGGTATCCGGCGCAAAGTTGCCTTGTTCCAGCTGTGCTTGTTGGTATGCGGATGACAGCACGTCGCCGAGCAGCACCAGAATAATAGAGGGCGGAATAATCTGACCCAGTGTGCCTGAGGCACAAATAGTGCCGCAGGCCAGCGCCGGCGAGTAGCCGCGCTTGAGCATGGTGGGCAACGACAGCAGTCCCATCGTGACCACGGTGGCGCCAACAATGCCGGTACTTGCCGCCAACAACATACCCACAATAATGACAGCAAAGCCGAGACCGCCCGGGCGCGGGCCGATGCACTCGCTTAGCGTAGTCAGCAGGTCTTCAGCAATGCGGGCGCGCTCCAGCGTCACTCCCATCAGCACAAACAGCGGCACCGCAATGAGAGTTTCGTTATTCATAATGCCGAACAAGCGACTGGGCATGGTTTCGATAAAGGCGATTTCAAAGCCGCCACCGATGACGCCCCCAAGCGCAAACAGCAGCGCGGTGCCGGCGAGAGTAAACGCCACCGGGTAGCCAGCCAACAGCACCAGCACCACGGTAAAAAACATCAGAAATGCGTAGATGGCCATATCAGTCGGCGGCTTTCGTGTTGCGGCCGCGCCTAATTGTTTGCAGCGACTGAACGAGCATAAGCACGCCTTGTAACAGCAGCAGCAAAGAGGCGGCCGGAATGAAGCTCTTCATTAGTGGTATCCACGGGTACGGCAGCCCGCCGGATTCGAAGCTGGTTTCGCCAATGGCCCAGGAAACGCTAACGTATTGCCAGCTAATCCAGGTAATGAAGCCCGTAAAGGGCAGCAGAAAGATCAGCGTGCCAAGCATATTGACCCAGGCCTTGTGAACCGCGGTCATATCCCGATAGAAAATATCGACGCGCACATGGGCATCATCGGCAAGGGTGTATGCAGCACCCAGCATGAACACGGCCGCGTGCATCCAGGTAACGCTCTCCTGCATCCAGATCCAGCCGGTATCAAACCAGTAGCGCAACGCCACCAGCATGAACATCACGACAACCATCGCCAGCGTTAGCCAGCTAACGATTTCGCCGGTTTTGCGGATAAGCCCTTCTGTCAGCTGCAGTAAGACGTTGCTGCGCATGGGTACAGGTTTAACGATTCCAAAAACTGCGCGAGACCAGTACGAGCAGCGTAAAGATTTCGAGGCGGCCTAACAGCATGGCCAGAATGCAGACCCATTTAGACAGGTTGCTGAGTCCACCAAAGCCGGTCGATATGTCGCCGAGACCCGGGCCAAGATTATTCAATGATGCCGCGATGGCAGAAAATGCCGTGACCTGATCAAGACCATCGGCCAACAGCACCACCATCATGAAGGCAAACAGCACAACGTAAACTGCAAAAAACCCCCACACCGATTCGATGACTCTCTGGGCAATAACAATCTTGCCCAGTTTCACTGGAATTTCACCATTTGGGTGCACCAAGCGCTTCACTTCACGCACGCCCTGCAGATACAGCAGCAACCAGCGGATCACCTTCATGCCGCCACCGGTAGAGCCGGCGCAGCCACCAATAAAGCTGCTAAAAATTAGAATTACCGGCAAGGCACCTGGCCATATCCAGAATTCATCGGTCGTAAAACCAGTGGTGGTTGCCACTGACACCACCTGAAACATGCCCCGGATTACTGTGTCACCGAGGCTGTCATACACATCGGTAACGTACAGATAGGTGAGCGTGACGGCGCAAATAGAGATCAGTAATTTTATGTAGGCGCGGAACTCCGGGTCAGCCAAGTAGCTGCGAAAGCTTTTGTCGCGCCAGGCCACAAAGTGCAATGAGAAATTCGCACCAGCGGCAATCATGAAAATAATCGCCACTAAGTCAATCAGGTCTGAATCAAAGTAGCCAATGCTTTGATCGTGAGTCGAAAACCCACCGATGGCGATTGTACTGAAGCTGTGACAGATGGCGTCGAACAGCGACATGCCGGCGCCCCAGTAGGCTAGCGCGCAGGCAATGGTTAAACCGACATAGATGTACCACAGCGCTTTGGCCGTTTCGGTAATTCGTGGGGTGAGCTTGCTGTCTTTCATGGGGCCGGGGGTTTCGGCCTTATACAGCGCCATTCCACCGACGCCGAGCATCGGCAGAATCGCCACGGCCAGAACAATAATACCCATGCCGCCCAGCCATTGCAGTTGCTGGCGATAGTAGAGAATAGATCGCGGGAGATCGTCGAGGCCAGTGAGTACAGTGGCCCCGGTGGTCGTCAGTCCGGAAATCGACTCGAAGATTGCATCGGTAAAGCTCAGATCCGGAAGCTGGGCAAAGAACAAGGGCACCCCGCCCATGGCACCGAGCCCTAACCAGAAGGCGGCAACAATCAAAAAGCCGTCGCGAAGCCGAAGTTCCTCTATTTGATCACGCACCGGCAGCCACACCAGAGTGCCCACACCAAAGGTGACGGCAAAGCCATAAACAAATGCTGCCATCGCGCCATCGTTAAAATACCAGGAGACCAAAACAGGGGGCAGCATGCTGAAGCTGAACAGCATTAGCAGAAGACCAAGTATTCGTTGTACTACTGTCAGATGCATGCGTTCGTGCTATTCCGTATTAACTCAGGTGCCGGCGGGTAAGATAATTTACATTGCAAACAAGCGTTCAACATTGTCGGTTTGGCGCCTGTCCGTCATGAATAGAATCAGGTGATCGTCTTCCTCAACCATTGTGTCATGGTGTGCTTGCATTATTTTCTCACCACGAATAATCAGGCTTATATTGGTGCCGCTGGGCAGCTTGATGTCTTCAATGGTTTTGCCGACAACTTTCGATTCGCCCGGCTTGCCATGGGCAATGGCCTCAATAGCTTCAGCACGACCACGGCGCAGCGAGTGCACTTTAACCACGTCACCCAGGCGGATGTGTGCCAGCAGCGAGCCAATCGTGATTTGTTGCGGTGAAATCGCCACATCGATGCCGCCACTGTCTTCAACCAGTTCGGCATATGCCGGACGATTAATCAGTGCCATAACTTTTTTGCAGCCGAGTTTCTTTGCCAGCATGGCGGATAAAATATTAGCCTCTTCGGCATTGGTGAGAGCGCAGAACACATCGGCACTGTCGATATTTTCTTCAAGCAGCAGATTTTCATCTGCTGCATCACCCGTTAGCACGACGGTATTTTCAAGGCGTTCGGAGATGAGCTTGGCGCGACCTTTATTGCGCTCAATAAGTTTAACCTGGTTGGTGCCTTCCAGCGCTTTGGCCAGACGGAAACCGATGTTGCCACCACCGGCAATAACAACACTGCGCACCGAGCGCTCCAGTTTGCGCATTTCCGGCATAACACCATGAAGGTCTTTAGCGCCCGCCACGAAGAACACTTCGTCGTCTTCTTGAATTAGGGTATCGCCTTCGGGAGGAATGCTTAAGCTGTCGCGATAAATGGCAGCCACGCGGGCTTCCACAGTGGGCAGGTGATTCTGGAGTTCGCGCAGTTCTTCACCCACCAGACGCCCGTCACGGCGGGCTTTTACGCCGGCCATCTGGACTTTGCCACCGGCAAATTCGAGCACTTGAAAGGCGCCCGGAAAAAGAATGAGCTGCTGAATATGCTCAGTGACGAGCTGCTCCGGGCTGATCCACACGTCGACGGGCATCGCGTTCTGATGGAACAGGTTGGGTGCGTTGCTGTATTCCGCCGCGCGGATCCGGGCAATTTTAGTTTTGGTACCAAACATCGTGAAAGCAATCTGGCAGGCGATCATGTTCACTTCATCGCTGCGGGTGAGCGCAATGATCATGTCTGCATCGGCAACGCCGGCACGTTGCAGGGTTGATGGGTAAGCCGCATGACCAATAACCGTGCGTACATCGAGACGATCAGACAGGCTTTTTAGCGCGGCTGGGTCTTTATCGACAATAGTGACTTCGTTCGCTTCTTCGCGAGCGAGTTGGTAGGCAGCGGTTGAGCCGACCTGCCCGGCTCCGAGGATGAGTATTTTCATGAGTTAATAACAACTGTGAACCTGAGTAAGCGCTGCGGGCACGGAATGCCTGACGCTAAAACCTGTGCTCACGGAATCCTGCGTTAACACCAGCTTTTGATTCTACAACAGTTAGTGCTACAGGAGTTCAAGCTTCGCATAAGACATAACCAGCCACTTCATGCCTTCGTATTCAAAACTCACCTGCACCCGCGCATGCGGACCCGTGCCCTCGTAATTCATGATCACGCCTTCGCCGAACTTGGCGTGGCTGACTCTCTGGCCCAGGTTTATCGGCGCATCGGAGCGGGTGGCAGCACCGGGACGGCGGACCGGCTGCCTTTTGCCGCTATTGAAAGCGGGCGCAGACACCGCAATTTTCGGGCGAATGTCTTCGACAAGCTCTACCGGTATCTCGTTAATGAAGCGTGATGCCTGAGCATAGGTTTCAGAGCCCCACATGCGACGTTGTTCGGCATGGCTGATATACAGCTGCTGCATCGCGCGGGTAATGCCAACGTAGCAAAGCCGGCGTTCCTCTTCGAGCCCACTGGCGTCATTGAAAGAGCGTTTATGCGGAAACAGGCCTTCTTCAATTCCGGCCATAAACACCAGCGGAAATTCAAGGCCCTTTGCCGAATGCAGCGTCATCATTTGCACGCAGTCTTCCCACTTGTCGGCCTGATCATCACCGGCTTCAAGTGCCGCATGGGCCAGAAATGCCATTAGGGGAGGTAACTCCAGCTCGGCATCATCGGGCTCAAAGCCCTCCGCTGCAGTGACCAGTTCATCTAAATTTTCAATGCGCGCTTCGCCGCGTTCGCCCTTTTCTTTTTTGTAGTGCGCGATTAAGCCACTCTGGTTAATGGTGCGATTCACCTGTTCATGCAGATCGAGCCCTTGGGTGTCTTCGTCGATTTTTTCAATCAGTGCCAGAAACGCCTGTACGGCATTCGCTGCACGCGCCGACAGTTGTCCGCCCGCAGAGCTAAGTGCGGCATGCCACATCGGCACTGCATTAGCACGCGCGTAGTCACGAATAAGAGTGATGGTGGCGGCACCAATACCGCGGGTGGGCAAGTTAATAATTCGTTCCAAGGAGGCATCATCATCGCGATTTTGAATAAGTCGCAGGTACGCCATAGCGTCTTTAATTTCAGCGCGCTCGAAGAAGCGTAAGCCGCCATAGACCCGGTAGGGGACGCTGTTTTGAAAGAAGGCTTCTTCAAACACGCGCGATTGTGCGTTGGAGCGGTATAAAATAGCGATATCAGCACGGGCATTGCCCTGTGCCACCCAATCCTGAATACGGGCCGTAATAAATTCAGCTTCATCGCGCTCGTTGTAGGCGTTGTAGATCCGAATCGGATCGCCTTGATTGCCGTCTGTCCACAGTTTCTTGCCGAGTCGTCCCGCGTTGTTATCGATGACAGCATTGGCCGCATTTAGAATATTGCCGGTGGAGCGATAGTTCTGCTCCAATTTAATAAGGCTAATGCCGGGAAAGTCAGTTTGCAGCCGCTGCATGTTTTCGACCCGCGCACCGCGCCAGCCATAAATAGATTGGTCATCGTCACCTACCGCGAACGGTATTCCAGTTTTGCCGGTAAGCACCCGCAGCCAGGCGTACTGAATGGTATTGGTGTCCTGAAACTCATCCACCAGCACATGCTGAAACCGACGTTGATAGTGGCCTAAAATATCGGGGTTTTTTAGCCACAGTTCGTGGGCCCGCAATAGCAGCTCGGCAAAGTCGACTAAGCCTGAGCGTTCGCAGATATCCTGATAGTTTTGATACAGCGTAATCATTTGCGCACGGGTGTAGTCGCCGCGATCGTCCATGTTGGCAGCGCGGCGGCCTTCATCTTTTTGCGCATTAATGAAGTACTGCACCTCACGCGGCACCCAGGCGGTCTCATCGAGTTCCAGACCTTTAATCATGCGTTTTATAATTCGCAGTTGGTCATCAGAATCGATAATCTGGAAACCCTTCGGAAGCTGGGCTTCTTCGTAATGAAACCGGAGCAGCCGGTGTGCCAGGCCGTGAAACGTTCCTACCCATAGATTGCCCACCGGCATATTGAGCAGCGTTTCGATGCGCGCCCGCATTTCAGCCGAGGCCTTGTTGGTGAAGGTGACTGCCAGAATACTCAGCGGGGACACCCGCTCAACCTCAATGAGCCACGCAATCCGGTGCACAAGCACCCGGGTTTTACCGCTGCCTGCGCCGGCCAGCACCAACATGGGCTCAGCGGCAGCCGTTACTGCCTGTCGTTGAGCGTCGTTCAGGCCATCAAGTATTGGCGTTACATCCATTTAACGGGTTCCGGGGTGATCACGGGTTGGGCGGCAGGCGAGCGACCTGCCGCGAACGCCAAAGTTTATCTTAAATACTCACTAAAAAACGTCGAGCTTCAGTCACAGCGCCATAATGTTTGATTGGGGTTAATGAGTCCGGGCACAGTGATTGCTCGGCACATGCTGGTATCGATAATAGGCTGCAGCGAGCCTTCGCAGGGCAGTGCGTCGCTAATGTTTGGGACGCTGACAAATAGGGGCGGTGGTTCAGTGGAAAAAACCAGCCTGCCGTGGGAGCGGCGTTCGGCTGCAAGATCAAGCAGCAAACGACTGGCTTTATTGCAGGCACCAACGGTGTCGTATTCGCCAAGACCAGCACTTAGTTTTTTAATGTTTTGCGCAAGCTCAGGTTGCGCGACCGGCAACCCCCCTGCCAGCAAGCCTGTAATAGCCCAGGCCAGCGCATCGCGTTCTATCAGTGGGTTGTTGTTGCGGAGCACAGCGAGTCGCGCTCTATAAGTCGGATCACTGTTAAAGGCATCGAGCTGCCGGTTAGCAAATATCTGCAACAGTTCGCTTAAGCGGAACATAGCGTACACCGAGCCATAACTTGCCGCTTGCCGATACCATTCGATGGCTTCCGGAGGGCTCTTATTATCACCGCTCATACTCAGTTCGGCGAGTGCCTGTGCAGCAGCAATATCCCCGTTGCCGGCAAGCGTGAGCAAGTCACTTGCGGGGGTGGCGGCATAGACTGCCAGCAGAGTGCTGTCACCGATGCGGCCCAATACTGGCAGCGGGCCAAGATAACCGCGCTGCTCGTACCAATCAGTGCTGGCGGCTAATAGCGTATTAAGTTCGGCCACTCTATTGCCCAGCGCCAACTCAAGGTCGGTGCGGGTGCGGATGGCCGGCGGTACGACGTTGTCCGGCGTATCACCGGTATCCAGCGTGAAGGGCTCGGGGTCGATTGATTGGGCTACCAGGCTCAGCACCACGTACAGCAAAATGCCCAGCAGCAGCGTCGCAAGCAATATCGAAACGTTGGTTCGGTTAAGAGTTTTTACTTTTTGTTTCAGGGCGAGTCCCGGTTTATTGCTTGCCAGCCGGCGCACGTAACACCGCATGGTTGAGGTTAATGACGGCAAGCAGCAGCAATGCGGCTACCATGTTGTGTGCGGTCGCAACCAGCAGCGGCAGGCCAAACCAGACGGTGGCTATGCCTAAACTTATTTGTGTAATCAGTGCCGCAAGTACCAGCATCGATGCAGCGCTTACCCGGCGACCCAAACCGGCACGCAGGTATTTGTGCGTCGCGAAGACAATGACCAACAATGCAATTAATGCGCCGATTCGATGCGTGTAGTGAATAGCCACCCGCGCCGGCGCCTCAAGAATGCCGAACTCATAGTTCACACCAAGGCCGCGCCACATGACAAAGCCTTCGCTGAAGTCCACTTGATCTGGCCACCATTGACCCTGACAGGTCGGCAGGTCGGGGCAGGCTAAGGCCGCGTAGTTGGAGCTGGTCCAGCCGCCCAAGGCAATCTGACACACGAGTACCGCCAGCGCGACAATGCCCGCAATTGGCGCCGCCGTTTTTCGGCCGGAGGCCGGCCAACGATTTTCACAGACACACCAGAACAACAGCCCCAGCGTTGATAGCCCGCCGAGCAAATGCGCCATCACGATTAACGGTTTTAATAACAGCGTGACCGTCCACATGCCGAGCAGACCCTGAAAGCAGACCAGAAAGAACAGCAGCACCGGCACCTTTACCGGCTGTCCGGGGTCTTTGCGGTTAAATACCGCAAGCCCTGCAAGCAGCATGATAGAAAAACCCAACGTCGAGGCTGCGTAGCGATGAATCATTTCGCGCCAGGCTTTTTGTGCTTCGAGCGGGCGCTCGGGGAAGGCTGCTTCCGCGGCGTCTATAGCCAGATCTGTTGATGGAACAACGATTGAACCGTAGCAGCCCGGCCAGTCAGGGCAACCGAGACCGGCATCGCTCAGACGCACCCAGGCGCCCATCACCACCACAACCAATGCCAGTAAGCAGGCAAACACACACAATCTTTGATACCAGACTTTCATGTTTTTATTTCGTGTAAATAATTTAAATGTATTGAGCTATCAATATTAAACGACATGGAATAAGCGATTTTGATAGCAGATGCGGTTAACCGATTTGCGACAACTTCAGCAGTTTCTTAATGTCTTTACGCACGTCTGCAATGGGCATATCTGATGGGTACTTGAGAATTACATTGCCTTGCGGGTCAACCAAATACAGATCGCCGGCAGCGTATTCTTCCAGCACGGCCAGCTGCGCCCCGGTGTTTTCCGGCTCCGCCACCAACAGTGCGGGGTGTTCTGCGGTGATATACGAGCGATCGACAGAACCACTGTCGGCTAAAAATACCAGCTGCAGTCGATTTGCATCTTTGCCAAAGGTGAGCCGCATTTGTCGCATATCAATTAAGCGGTTTTTGCAGCTGTCATCGCAATTGCCCGGTCCGGTGTAAAGCAGATTCCAAACGTCTCGCAGGTGCTTGCGCGGGTTGTTGTCGCTGGCTGGCTGCAAAGTAATGTCAGGAATGGTAACCGGAGGCCACAGTAGCTCGCCATTTTCGGTGCTACCACCGGGTCGCCAGCCACCCGTTGCATAGATAAAAACAGCAAGGGCCAAAGGACCGAAGAATAAAAAGTTGATCAGCAGGAAGGCTCGCCTTCCGGATTTTTGACGTTCGCTCATAGGGCACGGCTTATTGCTTAAGTGTTTCTTTCGCGACGCTTGCGGGCGTTACGAAAATGAAGAAGTGTGTAAATAATGAGGGCTAACGCCGCAAAAGAAAACCATTGCACCGCATAGCCGAGGTGAGTTTGGGGTCTCATAATGTCGGGTTGCCAGTTGCGACGGTAGCCATCGGGCTGATCGTCATCAAGCAGCAATTGCCATTCGAGCAGGGGTTCTTGGATCAATGTGCTGATTTGTGCGGCAGTGGGCCACGTCATTGGCAGTGGCCAGTTAACGCTGCTTGCCTCAGGCAGTGGTGTATCCAGCCGAATGCCCGGAGCCGGCAAGTAAGCCAATCGCCCACGAACCTCGCGCGCGTTATTGGCGACGCCAATGTTGGGCAGTTGCCGGCGATCTGCACTGCCCTTGACCCAGCCCCGGTTGACCAGCACAACCTGGCCACCCAGTTCTGCATCGAGCCGGAATGGCGTGAGCACCTGATAGCCGACTTCACCGTCCGACACCATGTTGTCGAGCAACACTTGCCGTTTGGGCAGGTAGGTTCCGCGCAGTGAGAAACGCCGATAGAGCATTTCGCCGGCATTGCTATCAGCCGGTGCAGAGAGCGCGGGCGTTTGAGTTGCGTCATTAAAGCTGGTGATAAATGCGCGTTTTTCTGCTGCCCGATTTAGCTGCCAGAAACCAGCGGATAGAAATACGGCGAGACCTGCCGCCAGTAATAATGTTGACCACACCAGGTGTTTAGTTCCTGAGTCTTGTGGGGTTTTTGATGCTGCCGGACTGGCTTTGGGTTCACCATCCGGGGCGTCACTGTTATGATTTGTATTCATTGATTTAAGTGGCATTTCAGCCGCGTGGCTGCCTGTGGAGCAGCGGAGTTTTTAATGTTAATTAAAGTTCTGATTTTGGTGCTGCTGCTCGCCATCATTGCCAGCCTGGGTTCAGGCCTGTTTTTTTTGGTAAAAGACAAGCCGGGTGACAGCAAACGATTGGCCAACAGTCTCACCTTGCGCATTGTATTGTCTATTGCGCTGTTTTTGCTGCTTATTCTTGCCTACCAGCAAGGATTGATTCAGCCGCACTCAGCACTGAGAACCGTTCCGGGGGCTCAGCAGCTAGCCCCATAGACCCTTTTGGGTCAATTGCCCGAAAGATTTAGTCTTCGTCAGTGGGGTCATCAGTGGTCATCTTGCGCGGCCCGCGACCCAACAGCCGCGAGAGCGGAACGCTGTACTCTGCGGGTTCGGCAGGTTTTGGTGCCTCGCCTCCGCGGGCGTGGGCATAAACAAGCTCTATGGTTACCGGTAGCTTGTCATCGACATTGCGCTGGCTCTCATAATTGAGTCGGGTTTGTTGCCAATAGGCTTTGCCCCCTAATCCCTTTCGTCTTCTGCTAATTTGACGGGTGGCACTTAGCGCTCTTAACTCGTGAATGAGTTTGTCAAAGCTGCTGTAGGTGATAGTGAGCAGTTCGGTATCCAGTACCGGATCACGGAATCCGGCTTTTAGCATTTCATCACCGGCATTGTGCAGGTCGGGTAGCGCATCGAAGTGCTCGTAGTTATCGCGGGCGCAACTTTGGCGGAGCTCAGCGAACGAGCCATTGCCGCAAAAAGCGGTGAGCAGTAATCCGCCGGGCTTCAGCACTCGGTTAATTTCATTCAGCACTGATTGCAGGCTCCCCTGCGCGTTAGCCCCATATTGAAGGGCGAGATTAGAGACAATTAAATCCACGCTGTTGTCGGTTAATGGCAGCTCGAGCATGTCGGCGCAGAGCACGTCACCCTGCTGTTGAGCGAGCTCGCTCATCGCTTCTGAGCTATCAATAGAGACGCAATTGGTGTTTGGGTATAGCCCTCGCAGTGCCGTGGCAAGCTCACCCCCGCCGCCACCAAGAACCAGGCTATGCAAAGGCTTTAGCCTAAACATCGACAATCGTTCAAGCAGTTCGTCGCGCACTATAGGGTGCAGAAAATCGACGTTGCTAAAGTTCGCGGCTTTGCGGTTAAAGGCGCGTTTCAAGTAGTTTTTATTTTTATCGGCCATTGCTTTTCGGGTTTAGTTGTTTAGTAATGCGGCAAATGCCGGCGACAGTTGTTCAATCAGTTCACCGTCGGCGCCGCGCCGAATAATACTAATGGCAAGAGCGTTTTCCTCTGCCAGTTGCAGTGCTTCATCTGAGCCTTTAACTAACAATGCGGTGGCCCAGGCATCTGCGCTCATGGCATCGTTGGCAATCACACTTATTGAGCCGATGTTGTCGGTAACCGGCCAGCCCGTCAATGGGTTAATGCTGTGTGAATAACGCACGCCATTAAATTCAAAGAAGTTGCGGTAGTCGCCGGAGGTGGCGATAGCGGCGTTGTTAAGCGTGATAACTCTTTGGGCACTGCGTTCGTTGGTGATGGGTTTTTCTATGCCGATCTGCCATGTCTGTCCTGTCACTTTGTTGCCGCGGCTGCGCAGCTCTCCACCGATGTCAATCAGCCAAGCATCAACACCGGCATCATCCAGCAGGTCCGCAAGCTGATCTACGGCATAGCCCTTGGCAATGGCCGAAAGATCGATTGCCGTTGCCGGGTGACTTTTGCGTAATGCCGGTGGGTTGTTTCGGACTGAAATATTTTGATAGCCCACGTGGCTGAGTCGCTCAAGGATAAGTGCGGTAGGCGGCGGCTCGCTTTGAAGCGGCCCACTACCGAAGCCCCAGAGCTCAACCAGCGGTCCGATGGTGATGTCAAAAGCCCCATCGCTGCGCTCGCTTATTGACTGCGCCAGAGTCACTATTTGCGCGGTTGAGGCGCTTACCGGAAACCATTGGTTTGCGCCGGAGGCGTTAAATAGACTCACTTCCGAGCCGGCTTTGTACGTTGACAGGCTGGCATCCAGCTGTTGCAGCCGGCGATCAAGCGCTGCATCCAGCGCCAAGCGCGCCGGCCCAAAGTACTTTACGTTATAGAGAGTGCCCATGGTTTCGCCACGGATGCTGTGCGCTTGCTCCTGAGGTGCGCAGCCGCTTAGGGCGGCATAGGCCATAAAGAGCCACATGCCTATGGTTTTCATCGACTGCTGCCCAGGCCATTATCACCCCGGAGCTTGCGGGCCCGCAGCGCCTTCAGCTGAAAACGCGGGAAGTCGACAGTGCGGATGGATTGGGAGAGCAGTCCGGGGCCAAAAATTAGCCAGACAGTTTGCCGCCGCCATTCTATTGGTAGTGCCAGCATTTGGAATTCCGGAGATAGCCCCGATGTCTCTGCCGCCGCAGAAGTAACCTGTGACACTGCAACACCGTATAATTCGCGATAATCTTTGACAATAACCACTTGCTCGCTGTCAGTCTATCCGTATCTGGCCGGCGTAGGTTCGGTTAAATGTGCTGCATGCAATACAGAAACTCCGTTAGACTCCATTTTCAGGAAAGCCCTAAATCGTTCCATCAAAACCAATCATGTTGATTTTTTACGCGGTACTTCAGCAAGGATGCAGTAAAAATAATGAGCGTCGCTAAACTCAGTACTCACCAGAAAGCATTGGCCATTAACCTCGACCGCCATCTTTATGGTGCTATAGCAGAAATCGGCGCAGGTCAGGAAGTGGCCCGTTGGTTTTTTAGGGTTGGCGGTGCGGCAGGTTCCGTCGCTAAAACCATCTCCGCCTATGACATGAAAGTGTCGGATGAGGTTTATGGCAAAGCCGGCCGGTATGTTTCGCGGGAGCGCGTGGAGGCAATGCTCGATAAAGAGTATTCGCTGCTTATTTCACGCCTGGGCAATGACCGTCCGGCCGAGACCCGCTTTTTTGCATTTGCCAATACCGTATCTGCGCGGAATTTTGATGGCACCAACGAGTGTCATGGTTGGGTGGGGCTGAGATTTCAGCACGAGCCTGGTGCCGAGCCCAGCACCGCTATCATGCACGTTAATATGTTGGATCCCACCAATTTGCAGCAGCAAGAAGCGCTGGGTGTGTTGGGCGTAAATCTCATTCACAGCGTGTTTCTGGCGGGCGATGATCCTGTGGATGGCTTGAAGTTTGTCTCTGACAACATAGATGCCTACGATATTGAGGTTGATGTGGCCGCTTTATCCGGTCCTGCGTTTGAATCGGTCGACGCAGCACATACCGGCATGAGCATGCTTGCAAGCGGACTGGCAAAAGTGGTTCTGTTTGATAAAGAAGGTCAGATGCGGCCGCCATCAGAAGTGTTGCGCCAGCGACCCTTGATTATTCGTCGTGTTGCGATGAGTCAACCGTTGGTTGCGAACGAGCGCGTCATGGAAATGGCGAGCCAAAAGTTCTTAAGTGAAGATGGTGCACATGAGAAGCCTTTGTGCACGGTCGACTTTTCTTTCTCGACGGTGCACGCCGATAAGCCCAAAAAAATTGAACAGTATGCACAAAAGGTGCGTGAGACTCTGGCTCAGGGCGAGTGGGTGATGGTGAGTCGTCTGAGGCATAACTACGCGTTTACTGACTACCTGCGGCGGTATTCACATCAGCCCCTGCGCTTTGTTGTAGGCACCTCGGCATTTGCGATGCTGCTTAACGAAGGCTACTACCGCGATCTCTCCGGCGGTATTTTGGAAGCCACCGGTCGTTTATTTACCAATGACGTGAAGCTCTATGTGCACCCGATGAAGAGTGAAAACTTCTACAAGCACATTGAGTCTTCAGAGATAGACCCTAATTGGATATCGGTTGGCGGGAATGCGCTGATCTCGCTTGGCGACCTGGAGTTTCGCCCTCCGACTAACCTCCTTTACGAGTATGTTCGCGAGGCAGGCTGGGTGTTTGAGGTTCGTTAGTCAGGCTTCTATCCCAAAGGCCCCGCACTCCGCGGACAGCCTTGCGCTTGCACCTTTAGGAATTGGTGTCTCACCGCTGTGTATCAGAAGTTAGGTCTACGCTTTCTTGCGTCTTCCTACTCCAATCAAGCCAACAAGGGCTGAACCGAACAGCCAGATTGCTGCTGGGAGGGGTACTACGGCGCTCGGGGTAGCAATTCCCGCACTGATATAACCAAACGATACGCCGTTCAAGGATGAGGCGATCACCACGCTAACCGTCTCGCCCGCAACTCCCAAATAGTTGCTAAACGTAAGCCGTTGCAAAGCGTTTGGAAATTCAGATTCCAGACTATTAAAGTCGATAGTAATAATCGGATTTCCGGGGACGTCGAAGCCAGGAACGTAGCCGTTGACCTCAAAAAATGGCTCGCCTAACGGACTAGCAGGCGTAATTGCAATATTTCGAAATACCCCACCGTTGTAGTCGAACGTCCCGCCTAAGCCATTGCCGTTCGTGCCGCTCAGGGTGTAATGGATGTTAGCCGCATGGCTGCCGGCAGAAACTGTCAATGCGACCAATACTAATAAAGTTCTTAACATAAGCTCACACTCTTGTTTACCAATTAGCAATTACCGTAAGACTACAAATAGCATAGATAGGTCAATGCCGCATTACTGCATCGCGGCGGACCATATGTGGTGTGGCATATGTGGTGTGGTAGGATGCATAAATAATAAATTGCGTAAGGCTAATCAATGAGAATCTCTTTGTCATATTTCACCATGCTGCTGGCCATTGGCGGTCTGCTCAGCGGAGCGGCCAACGCAGCAGCGCTTCAGTTTGATATCTCAACTACGGTGTCACTGGCAGACGATAGTTATGACGGGCCTTATCAGGTTGGTGACACCATCACTGGCACGTTTATTGTCGATGACGATACAGCGAATGGCGGCCCTGGTTCTGATCCAGGTCCGGGAACAAATCCGGGCCATGAGTACACGTCCTTCTGGGAGTTTAACGGAGCACCCTATAGCGTGAACTTGCTGGATGTACAAGAAGGCACGAGCTTTAGCAGCGATACACAAGCAGTAGTGGTGAATGACGGTTTAGCTATTACCGCGGACGACACTGGTGGCATGATTCCCGATGGTACGTACGACTGGATAGAAATTTTGGGCGCTACAACCTCCGACTACTGCCCTTTGCCCGGCGGTGACTGCTCTGGAGACCCCAATTCTATCCTTGTTGCCGATGGTGAAGAGTGGACTTTGGCAATATTCGCCACAGACGACTCTTGGTTTACGGGTGGAGGCATTCCGCAGAGCCTGCCTGGAAGTTACACTGCCTTTCTGATTGGTTTTGACTTTGATGCGGTCGGTAATGAAATAGGGGTGGTTCTAGCGCCGGTAGATACGTTGACGGTAACAGCTGTTCCTGTGCCAGCTGCTGTGTGGCTGTTCGGCTCGGCTCTTGCTGGTTTAGGCTGGCTACGTCGCAAGCAAACAACATAAGCGACGTTGTTAACGATTCATAAGACCCTGCCTAGTGCGGGGGTTTTTATGGCTGGCTGTGCAGGCATGGCTGTATTTAACATAACTGGCAGTCACAAATAAGCCGGAAACGCTTTACGGCACCTAGCTCCAGTATTGAGAGCCCATAGGCCTGATCCATTATTTAAGTCGGCTCAAAAGTCTATTGTGTATAGATCACTTCAGGGGAATAACAATGAAAAGAATTATCCTCGCGCTTGTTCTGAGTTCTCTATCTTTTGGTGCTAATGCAGCGCTGATCGAACGCGGTGACGGTTTTATCTACGACAGTGATCAAGATATCACCTGGACGGAGAATGGCAGCATCAATGGTTTGGGTAACTGGTACGGTCAGGTGGCCTGGGCGGATGGTTACAGCCAGACCCACTCAGTGTATGGAACCTTTGACGACTGGCGGTTGCCGACGACGTTGCAGCCAGATCCAAGCTGTGATGTGCAATATGACCCGGGCGGTGGTTTCTCGGTTCAAGGTCGTGGAGACGGATGCACTGGCAGTGAAATGGGACATTTATTCAATGTTTATGGCATCAGTAGCGGTACGTGGGGTCCATTTTCCTACGTTGAGAACTATTTCTACTGGTCCGGTACGGATTACGCGCCCAATAACTCCAGCGCTTGGACCTACTATACACATGGTAGTCAATTTCCCCAGGATAAGCTCGGGTACTTCGTTGCATGGGCAGTAATGGACGGCGATGTCGC
>JAQWPD010000056.1 GCA_029245525.1 Gammaproteobacteria bacterium
TGCCGATGATGACCGTCGCAGCCTCTCAACAATACCTGCGCGGGCACTCAAAAAACGAATGGAAGCAAAAGTTCGGGAACAGGCTGTTGCATTAACCCGCCGGAAAGCCTTTATTAAGAACTGTACCGATGATACTCGGCAACCACTCATATTTCACCAGAAACACCGTCCGTTATGGCATCATTTCAAGGTTCCAGTTTACCCAGCCCGGAGACCCAAATGAGTGAACTTCATCTCGGTATTGTGATGGACCCGATCGATAGCATTACGCCAGCCAAAGACAGCTCACTGGCCATGCTACTAGAGGCGCAGCAAAGGGGCTGGAAAATCAGCTACTTCGAGCTCGATGACCTCCGTATCAGCAATGGCGAAGCGCGCGGATCGGCACGCTCGCTGAGCGTAAAAGATGATAATAATCAATGGTTTAAAATGGGTCCCGCCCATGACATAGCGCTATCCGAACTGGATGTGCTGCTTATGCGAAAAGACCCGCCGTTCGACATGGAATACATCTATGCCACTTATATTCTGGAGCGCGCAGAGGCGGAAGGCGTACTGATCGTCAACAAACCACAGAGCCTGCGCGACATGAATGAAAAAGCATTCACCGCGTGGTTTCCCCAATGCTGCCCGGACACCCTCATCACTCGCTCTATGAACGATATGCGCAAATTCCTGCAGGAACATGGTCGGGCGGTAGTAAAACCGCTGCATGGCATGGGCGGACAATCCATTTTTGTAATCCGGGAAGGTGACCTGAATGCCAATGTGATTTTCGAGACCCTGACAGACTATGGGAGTCGTTACGCGATCTGTCAGGGGTATATCCCAGAAATTACGGACGGGGATAAACGCATCATTCTGGTTGGTGGGGTACCTGTCGCGAAGGTTGTTGCGCGAGTGCCTTCCGTCGACGACAACCGCGGAAACCTAGTTGCTGGGGCCAAACCCGATATCCGGCCATTAACCGATCGGGACCACTGGATATGCCAGCAAGTGGGGCCCGTGTTGCGTGAGCGCGGCATTATATTTGCCGGCATCGATGTTATCGGTGATTACCTGACTGAGGTCAACGTCACTAGCCCTACCGGCATTCGAGAACTAAAGAAGTATGGCGATATTGACGTTGCCGCAACACTAATAGCTCATCTCGAAGATCTATTAAAGCAGCGTGGCGCGAACTAACGCCCTGATAAAAAGGCCTAAAGGAACTGATTATTAAGGCAATAAACTGATCATGAGGACCTGATGAACGCTCATCAAGCAGCCGCTGATGCTCTGCCGCCGGCAAGGGCTAACAGCAAAGCCGGCTCCGATTACTTGGCGGCAACCTTGCTTCTTGCCGCGCTGTTCCATGGCGTCCTGATCATGGGGGTATCCTTTACTGCGGGTGACCCGCCAAGCGATACCGACGATTCAACGTCTCTCGAAGTTGTCATCGTCGCCGGCGACTACCGACAACAACTTGCGCCCGCCGATGCTGAACTGCTAGCAGAACGCAGCTTACTGGGCATCGGCAACACTAATGATGACGTGCCCGTCAGCATTGCTTATGGTGAGACCGGCGATACATCGAGGGCCGGACAAGCTCGCGACGGGGCTGAAATAGCACCGGACCCGCTTCGGCAAAAAGATGACCAAAACATGCTGCTGTTCGCCGATCGCGGCGATGCGGCGAAACTTAGCGAAACCGAACCCGACCCACAAACATTAGAACAATTACGCAAAGGCTTAAGCGGCGATAGCAACCCGACCGAGATTATTGCAGACCCCAGCAAGAAAACCCTCATACGCACCAATAGCCCGCGAGAGCTTCTTATTAGCGCCAATACCCGTGAGTCTCGAATTGCAACCTATATGGAAGGCTGGAAACGCAAGATAGAGCGGGTTGGCACAATGAACTTTCCCGACACCCGCGGCGCCACCCGCAATCCAGTGCTGGAGGTTGCTGTAGCTGCGAATGGTGAGCTTGCCGAAGTGATTTTATTGCGCTCTTCCGGCCAAAAAAAGCTTGATCAAGCTGCCGTAAGCATCCTCCGCATGGCATCGCCATTTGACCCATTTCCCGAGCACCTCAGCCGTGACTTCGATGTGCTGAGATTTTCCTACGAATGGTATTTCGCTGGTGATATGCCGGGTTCCAAGCTGTCTGTTAAGGAGTAAGACTATTTTACAGTGACGTGCGACAATACGCCCATGAAAACGGCTGACAATTTTCGCGGACACTTGCTTATCGCCATGCCCGGGCTCGATGATCCCAACTTCGATCACACTGTCACCTATTTGCTTGAGCACAATTCAGAAGGGGCTTTCGGGCTCATTATCAACCGGCCTATCGAACTCGATATGGGCGATATCCTTGAGCAGCTTCAGATAACCAGCTGTGACCCTCAGCTCAAAGCCCAACCCGTAATGTCAGGTGGCCCTGTACAGCCGGAACGGGGGTTTTTGCTGCATCCCACTGATCCCGCGGAAGGGCCTAAATGGGACAGCACGGCCCGTTTCGACGATGGCATTAGTGTCACCACGTCACCCGATATCCTGACGGCGCTGGCCAATGGCAATGGGCCCGAAGATATGCTGTTTGTGCTGGGTTATGCCGGCTGGGAAGCCGGTCAGCTCGAGTCGGAAATAGCCAATAATGCCTGGCTGAATGTTGAAGCTAATCCGCAAATCCTCTTTGAAGTCCCCCTACCGGATAGATGGCATGCCTCCGCAAGACTGTTAGGGATTGACCCTGCGGCCATCAGCACCGAAGCAGGGCACGCATGACTGCACCCAAAGCTATTCTTGCCATCGATTTCGGCGGAAGGCGAATTGGTATTGCCAGCGGCTCAGTTGTTGCCGGCACCAGCTCCCGCATTACTACCCTTCAAGCCGACAATGGTGTTCCACAATGGCCTCAGCTGGATAGCATCATTAATGAATGGGGCCCCGATCTGCTCGTTGTCGGCATGCCCTATAATATGGACGGCTCCGAATCAGCAATGTCAGTTAAAGCAAAAGAGTTCGCGACGACATTGGCCGACAGGTATGATTTGCCGGTAGACACAGTTGATGAACGCCTCACCTCTGCTGAAGCCGAGTCAATATTAAAAGAACAGCGTCGACTGGGCATTAAAACCAAAAAGATCAATAAAGCTGATGTCGATAGCTTAGCCGCCTGCCTGATTGCAGACAGCTGGCTGCAGATGCAGCAGAATATGGAATAAACAATACACCAAACGCCCTAATTAGAGCCGCCTGATAACACATGACAACGCGAAATAATGACAACCTTCAGTTAAATGCTGCCGGCAAGTTAAAGCACTTGCTTAGCCTTGACGGGTTGGACAAAAAATTCATTACACGGCTGCTGGATAACGCCGAGAACTATCTGCGGCCCACAGGCTCGCTCCCCGCGCGCGACTATGGTTTACAAGGTCAGACTGTGGCTAATTTATTTTTTGAGCCTAGTACCCGCACACGGGCATCGTTCGAGCTCGCCGCTAAACGCATGAGCGCAGATGTTCTCAATCTCGATGTGAACATGTCATCCCGAATAAAAGGCGAGAGCATTCTCGATACCATCTTCACGCTTCAGGCCATGCAAGTTGATGTGTTTGTTGTCCGTGATGCCGGCGATGGTATCCCTGAGTTTATTGCACGCAATGTCGGCAATCATGCCAGCGTCCTTAATGCCGGCGAGGCCTCAGTGTCGCACCCGACTCAGGGCTTGCTCGACATGCTGACAATACGTCAGGCTAAAGGCCGCCTTGACGGCTTGATCGTGACCATTATTGGCGATATTGCGCACTCACGAGTTGCTCGTTCGCTGAGCCATGGACTGAGGATCATGGGAAATAATGACATCAGGCTGGTCGCACCCGGTGGGATGGCTCCAGATATGGGGCTTTACCCGGGCGCCGACCTTTACGAAGATGCCGATGCTGCCGTTAAAGACGCTGACGTACTGGTGGCTTTGCGCATTCAACGTGAGCGTATAGAGGACCCCAGCGGCATTCCCACAGAGGCAGAATATAATCAGCGTTATGGCCTTACCTTAGATCGAGTAGCACTTGCGAAGCCGGATGCGATTGTCATGCACCCCGGTCCAATGAACCGAGATGTAGAAATATCTGGTGAAGTTGCCGACGGTCCGCAATCAGCTGTTCGGCAGCAGGTGACCAACGGCCTCGCCGTCAGGATGGCTGTATTATCCGCGGTCATGGAATCTCGTTAGGAACGCGACATTGGGTAAAGAAAACCGTAACACGATCTTTATTGATGAAGGGCAAGTTCACGCGATCCGTGAATTTCCCGACCAGCAATACATCATGCGTATAGAGGCGCCGAAAGTTGCCGCTGCAGCAAGGCCAGGGTCTTTTGTGCATGTTCGTTGTGATCCTAAAATACCAATGCGTCGTCCGATCTCGCTTATGCGGGCCAATGCGGATGCCGGCTGGGTAGAGATTTACTTCAAGGTGGTCGGTGATGGTCTCGCCGCCCTGAGCGATACTGCCATCGGTGAATGCGTGAATATGCTGGGTCCTATCGGCAATGGCTTTAGCCCAAACCCGGAAAGTAAAACTCAGCTGATGATTGGCGGTGGTGTGGGTATACCACCAATGCTATTTCTGGCCGAGCACTTAAATAGCGACCCAAATTATGACTGGTCACCTGTAGTTTTCATGGGTTCTGAATCACCGTTTCCATTCGACCTTAAAGCATCAAAAATCGCGCTAAACGGCATACCATCGGATGCCACTGGCTGCCTTCCAGAGATGGAAGACTGCGGCATACCCTCGCGATTGGCCAGCCAACAAAGTTACGAAGGCGCACACAAAGGTTTTGTTACGGACCTCGCTGCAGCATGGCTGCTCGCCAATCCAGAGCTTCAGGCCAGCACGGAGATCTTTGCCTGCGGACCAGAGCAAATGCTGCATGCGGCAGCTAAACTAGCGAGCGAATTTGGCATTGATGCGCAACTCTGCCTTGAAGAGTATATGGCCTGTGCTGTTGGTGGTTGCGCGGGCTGCGCGGTCGAAGTGCATGGCCCGAATGGCGCCTCAATGAAGCGCGTATGCGTGGATGGACCAGTATTTAAGGCCCGCGAAATCTACCTGCAGTAACATTAAGCAGGGGCGTTATGCCATATAAGCCTCTCATCAAGCTTGCAGATTCTGCCATTAAACTAAAAAACGTTTTTTCTTTACTCATGCTCAGTGTTTTAGCGTGCCATTTTAACAATATGGCCCCGCAAACTGCGCCTGTAAGAGCTTCTGATGGCATGGAAAGTGCCCACTAAACAGTCCGGGGCAAGAAACAACTGATTTAAGGCTAAAACGAAAAATTCGTAAAAGGGCTAATATTCTGACTAATCAATGTCCTCGCGATAGTAGAAATCGCGAGCAATATCCTCACAAACCATATTCTCTGGAACAGGAACAATATGTCGCAGAAAACTATGCTTATAAGGAAAGAAATGCACATGAGGGTTGAAGGTAAATGAGTACTCACGTTCACGTGGCACAACAATAATCAGTCGTTTTCGACACACCCTACGCAACTCCGAAATTGCTTTACGAATATCGAGTATGTGTTCAAGAAGGTGCGTGGAAATAACCACATCAAATGAATTATCTGGAAATGGCAGTTCCTCAACCTTGCCTTCAAAAAACTCGGCAAAGGGCAACTGCCGCCCTAATGCCTCATCAACTTGAATATCGAAACCCTTATACGTGCACTCAATATCACGGGTATTTTGATTCAGATAATCAATAAGGTAACCAGTGCCACAGCCGACATCTAAAACGCTGCCGGGAATCATATCCTCACATATTCGTTCTAAACAAAGACGCGAATTGTCGGTCTGAGACTGAATACGTGGCAAAGCCGAATACAATTGCACGTATTCCTCATCGGTATATCTATGGCCGCGCTCGCGAAAATCTTCAAGGTCATCAATTAAAGGGCCCCAGTAGGTTCTGAATATAACCCGCATCAAGGCGCTATCCCGCAGCGCGGGCGGCAAGACCTCTTCAAGAACGTAGCGAATTTTATTGGTTGTCTCGCGATTCATCTCTAATACCAGCCTAAAACTCTAAATATTGATGGTGAAATTACCGATCAATTACCTGAAACCAGGTGATTATTATAAGATCATCTTCATAGCAACAACAGTTCAGATATGACCTACCCGTGTAAAGTTAACTGCATTTATAAAATAAAAACCTTGCTGTCGCTCTTCGAAACGTCTGTGCCCACGAGATGTTATTAATGCAGCCTAAGCATCAGAAAGGGATCGACGTAAGCACGGTTTCGTTGAGTGTAACTAACCAAAGTTAATTGATGCTTCTAGATTGGTGCGAGAGTCGGCATTTGCCAAAGCCTCTTCCATACTGACCCTGCCACTCTTGTATAAGGCAAGTAACGCTTGGTCGAATGTCTGCATGCCTTGCTCTGAACTCGAGGCAAATGCCTCTTTTACAGCTGAGACGTCAGCTCGATCAATCAACTCGGAAATGTGTGAAGTATTCACCATGACCTCAACAGCAGCAACCCGCTTGCCATCCAGGCCAGCAACTAATCGCTGGGAAACAACGGCCCGCAAATAGTGTGATAAATCCATATAGACTTGGCGATGCTGGTCCTGCGGAAACATATTAATAATGCGGTCCAGGGTTTCAGGCGCATTATTTGAATGCAGGGTGGCAACGACGAGATGTCCGGTGCCCGCCAGATCAATGGCCGCCTGCATAGACTCACGATCACGAATCTCACCGATGACAATGACGTCAGGCGCTGCTCTCATGGCGCTCTTAAGTGCACTGGCGTAGGAGGCCGTATCCACACCTACCTCGCGCTGATTAATAATCGACCGCTTATTCGGATGCAGAAACTCTATGGGATCTTCAACCGTCAGAATGTGCGATGAAGTCCGCTCATTACGGTAATTAATCATGCCGGCAAGTGTTGTCGACTTGCCATTTCCCGCCGCACCCACCATAAGCACGAGGCCACGACGAAACATAATGAGATCCTTGAGTATAGGAGGCACACCCAGATCATCTAATGATGGTATCTCCATCGTAATGTAGCGCAGCACCATTGCAATATTGCCGCGCTGCATAAACACATTGACGCGGAAGCGACCGAGCCCGGGCTTAGAAATTGCAAAATCAATTTCCTTCTCTTCACTAAACAGCTTAAATTGTGCTTCGTCCATCAACTCGGTGACTGCTTGCTTCACCATCTGTGGTGTCAACTCAAGTTGATTTACCGGCATAATTTTACCGGCAATCTTGATTTTTATGGGCGCATAAGACGTAAAAAAAAGGTCAGAGGCCTGCTTCTCAACCATCAGCTTAAATAGGGCTAGCACTTTCATTAAAAGACCTTCGGCGGGACGGCTGCACGCCACTTCTTAAACAAACACCTTCGGCTATTGCAGACCATCACCGGTCTCATCAAGCAGATGAAGGCTATTTTCAAATTCCCCCTCGCTTCTGCGTTCACGCTTACTGGCGAGCTTAATACGCAGACGAAGTTCATTTTTAGAATCAGCATTTCGCATGACCTCTTCATACGAAACATCTTTCGACTCATACAATGCAAATAATGCCTGATCGAAGGTCTGCATGCCCATGCGGGTTGACTTACTCATAACCTCTTTAATGGCAGCCACTTCACCTTTAAAGATGAGATCTGATATCAATGGCGAATGCAGCATAATCTCCATGGCTGCAACACGGCCATCACCGAGCTCCCTTGGCACCAAACGCTGCGATACCATGGCGCGTACATTTAGCGACAAATCCATGAGCAACTGTGAACGCTTCTCTTCTGGAAAAAAGTTAATAATTCGATCCAATGCCTGATTGGCACTGTTGGCATGCAAAGTAGAGAGGCACAAATGACCAGTCTCTGCAAACTGAATGGCATACTCCATAGTTTCACGGTCTCGAATCTCGCCGAGCATGATTACATCCGGTGCCTGACGAAGAGTATTTTTCAGTGCTGAATTCCAGGAATCCGTATCGACGCCAACTTCCCGCTGAGTAATTACACAGTGTCCATGAGGATGAACGTACTCCACCGGATCTTCAATAGTGACGATATGCCCGCGAGAGTTCTCATTACGATGCCCAACCAATGCCGCCAAAGTACTGGACTTACCGGAACCTGTAGCACCGACAATAATCACCAGACCGCGGGTAACCATCGCAACGTCTTTCAGAACTTCTGGCAGACCCAATTCATCAATGGTTGGTATTTCAGTGATAATGCGACGGAGAACTGCACCCACCTGACCCTGCTGCACAAAGGCGCTAACTCGGAAGCGACCAATATTTGGCGGATTTATCGCAAAATTACATTCTTTGGTTGCGTCAAAATCACGTGCTTGTTTATCGTTCATAATCGAGCGAACCATAATTGCGCTCTGATCTGCGGTCAAAGAGGTCTCGGACACGCGGTGCAAATCACCATCAATTTTAAGTGCCGCTGGAAACCCCACAGTAATAAAAAGATCAGAGCCTCCTTTTTCGACCAATGTCTTCAATAACGACTGCATTAAACGAGTGGCTTGGTCTCTTTCCATACAAATCTCCATTAGTTCACATCAACCCAAAGATGCGAACTAAAAGGTCTCCTTATTTACAGCTTTGAAGCGCGCCTCTTCTTTGCTGATCACTCCCGTCTCCATAAGAGTTTGCAGGCTCTGATCCAGTGTCTGCATGCCGTGCGACTGTCCGGTCTGGATTGCCGAGTACATCTGTGCAATCTTACCTTCACGTATCAGATTCCTGATGGCTGGTGAACCGAGCATGATTTCATGCGCGGGAACACGCCCACCACCCAGACGCTTGAGGAGTGTTTGCGAAATAACGGCACGCAGCGACTCCGACAGCATTGAACGAACCATTTCTTTCTCTGCGGCTGGGAACACATCCACAACACGATCAATAGTTTTCGCTGCAGAACTGGTGTGCAGAGTGCCGAAGACCAAATGACCGGTCTCGGCAGCCGTAAGCGCCAGGCGAATAGTTTCTAGGTCGCGCAGTTCGCCCACCATAATTACATCAGGATCCTCGCGCAAAGCCGAGCGTAAAGCCTCATTGAAGCCCAGCGTGTCTCGATGAACCTCACGCTGATTGATCAATGACATATGGCTCTCATGCACAAACTCAATGGGGTCTTCAATGGTCAGTATATGATCAGGACGATTTTTGTTGATGTAGTCGAGCATCGCAGCCAAAAGTGTCGATTTACCTGAACCCGTAGGCCCTGTAACCAGCACAATACCGCGTGGAGCCATCGAGATATCTTTAAAAATCGCCGGAGCCATGAGGTCATCCAACGACAGTATGGTTGAGGGGATAGTGCGGAAAACGGCACCAGCACCGCGCGCATGGTTAAAAGCGTTTACCCTGAAACGGGCGAGCTTAGGTATTTCAAAGGAAAAGTCAGTTTCAAGAAATTCTTCAAAATCTTTTCGCTGTTTGTCATTCATGATGTCATACACCATGCTGTGCACATCTTTATGACTCATAGCAGGCATGTTCACCCGCTTTATATCACCGTCAACGCGAATCATCGGGGGAACGCCAGCGGAAAGATGCAAATCCGAAGCGTTACTCTTCACCGAAAAGGCGAGCAATTTAGCAATATCTACAGCCATGTCAGTCCCTTAATCTCTTCTTATGACCCGAGCACTTGATTTACCATAAGTGCACATTATCGGCCACATTGTATCTATTTTCTTGAGAGCGGCGTTGTGATAGAAATCACGGAACACTTAAACAGCTTAAACCTGCAAATCTCAAGGGCTTTGAAGTCCTCCCAACACCCTCATAGAGCTATGGTTTTACTGGCTGTCAGCAAGAAGCATAGTATTTCGGCTATAAGGATGGCGGCTGCCAATGGGATCACAGATTTCGGCGAAAATTATGTTGCCGAAGCGGTTGGCAAGATCCAACAAGCCGATTTTCCCGCAAAATGGCACTTTATTGGGCGAATCCAAAGCAACAAAACACGCGAAATCGCCGCGCATTTCGACTGGGTACAAACTATAGACCGAATAAAAGTTGCGCGACGCCTCAATGAACAGCGCCCTGCGGCCTTGGAGCCTCTGCAAGTGCTGATACAGGTTCAAACAGATCCGAACGATCAGCACGGCGGCATAGAACCCGATGCTATCAGTGAATTAGCCGCCCAAATAACCGAGCTCCCTAAGCTCACATTACGCGGCCTCATGTGCATACCTAAAGCGTGCCAAGGTAAAGAAGCGCAACGCTTGCCTTTCAAGCACATGCAGCACCTTTTCGCTGAACTTCGACGGCAATATCCTGATATCGATACGCTATCGATGGGCATGTCGAAGGATCTTGAAGCAGCCATACTGGAAGGCAGTACAATGGTGCGCATTGGTACCGCTCTTTTCGGTCCCCGAAACTAAAACCCGTCTGAGAATGAACCTGACTATCAACATGGAAGCATACAGTGAATGCAAACAGTAAAACTATTGGCTTTATTGGCGCCGGCAACATGGCTCAGGCCATTATTCGCGGATTGTTAGATGCTGGACATCCGGCCAAGCAAATCGCTGTGGCAGACCCAAGCAATGACAAGCTGGAGATGCTGCGGTCAGTCAATGCCGACATCTACACCACATCAAACAATATCAAGGTCGCTGAGAAAAGCGATGTGGTTGTGCTTGCGACAAAACCCCAGCACATCGCACAGGTTGCTGCAGAAATAGCGGATAGTCGTCCACAACTGGTCATGTCAGTGGCTGCAGGTATTACTTTGGCAGCCATTGAGGCTGCATTAGCCCCTGGCACCGCAGTAGTAAGAAACATGCCCAACCAGCCGGCCACAGTGGGACTTGGCATGTCGGGCCTAGTGGCTAATAGTGCTGCTGACAAGACCGCCAAATTAATCGCTTCCTACATCGGCGAAGCCAGCGGAGAGGTTGTTTGGGTGGAAAAAGAATCTTTGATAGATGCAATTACCGCCATCTCAGGCAGCGGGCCCGCCTACTTCTATTTGCTTCTGGAAATGCTCGAAGCAGGCGCAATAGAATTCGGATTCTCTCCGGCGGTAGCAAGAAAACTTGCCCTCCAGACCGGCATTGGGGCAACCGCACTGGCTCGCGAGGATGGCGGTGAGCTCGCGGAGTTGCGTCGGCGAGTCACATCGCCGGGCGGCACTACTGAGGCCGCTATTCAGTCACTGGAAGATCAAGATATTCGTACTGCGTTTCAAGCCGCGTTTACCGCTGCAAGAGACAGGGCGACCGAGCTCGGCAAAAAATAAGCGACCCCTCGGGCAACGTCCAGTATCATTGGATAAGGCGCACACAAGGAAATCACACCACAATGGATAACGCGTTTGTCTTTATTGTTAGCACTCTGCTCAACCTGTACATCATTGTGTTTATCGTACGGATCATTCTGCAATGGCAGCGAGCTGATACGCGAAACCCGATGGTTCAGTTCATCCTTAAAGCAACTAACCCGCTGGTATTGCCGCTGCGCAGATATATACCATCAGCTTATGGTCTTGATACCAGCAGCCTGCTGATTGCGGTTGCACTTAAAGCTGCAGAATTCGGGCTACTACTGACAATACTTTGCAACAGCACGCCCAGTTTTGCAGCACTTGCTGGGATGACCTTTTTTGGACTGCTGCGCACCTTACTTAACCTGTATTTCTTTCTGATTTTAGTGTCCGTAATTATAAGCTGGGTATCGACAGGGGGTTACAATCCTGCGGCGATGCTAGTGAACAAATTAGCAGAGCCTGTACTGCGCCCGTTCCGCAAATTAATACCGCCCATAGGCGGTATCGACATCACACCAATACTGGCGATTATTGCTATTCAAGCGCTTACGATGCTGTTGCCGCAAGGTAATTTTTTTCAGGGGCTTGGCTGTCCGCCAGCGGTCGGCATGATTTAACCATCAGATGCCAAGCACCTGATTTTTAATTCTGATTACATCACTATTTGGAACGTACATCAGGTCTGCAATCTTACGCACCAAGTGATCTTCATACTTGTTCAAAATTTTGTCGCTTAAGGCAAGCTGCCACAACAACTCGATCACCTTGAGTCTCTCTTCCGCTGAGAGACTGGCATGCAGGGTACGAATAAATTCATACAATGAAACCGAATCATCCGTAGCAACCTGCGCCTCAGTCAAAAGCGCGATTGCTTCATCAGCAGAAACGCTAAAGTAATCAACCAAAATACGAGTTATTTCATTATCTTCTTCAGCCGTTTCATCAAAATCTGCGCGCGCTATTTCAACCAGCAGTGCAGCCAAAGAGACCTGCAGGCGCTTATTGTCGTCATTTTCATGCGCAACATCGGCTGAGATAAAAAGATCTTTTAGCTTCTTTAACATATTGAGTTGGCTCCTATAGATATTCCAGACATTAGCTTGCCGGTCGGCTTAATCAGGGATTGATCAACCCAGCTTCTCAATAACCAGATGACGAAGCTTGACTAACTGGCCGTGAAAAAAATGGGTGGCTCCCGACATAACAATAACCTCCGGCGGTCTCGGCAAATGCTCGGCCCAGAGTTTAACCGCATCGACAGCCACCAACTCGTCATCCGCTCCGTGGATAAGCAGCCATCGGGCCGGAGGCTCGGGATGCATATTGGCAGCAATCATGCCCACGGCCGGCGCCACGGTAACGAGGTTGTCGGCATTGGTGCGACAAGCGGTCAATATTGCGACCATGCCGCCAAACGAGAACCCCGCCAGGTATAAGGCGGCATCGGGAAACTGCGACTGCAACCAATCAGCCAGCAACACTGCATCGTCAGTTTCGCCAATCCCTTCAGCGTAAGCGCCAACGCTTTTACCAACACCTCGAAAGTTAAATCGCAAGGTCGCTATGCCCAGCTGATGCATTGCACGCGCCAGAGTATGGACAACCTTGTTATCCATACTGCCCTCATACAAGGGGTGAGGATGACAGATTAAAGCCACCCTGCCACCATAAAAATTTGCCGGAACCTCCAACAGGCACTCAATGGCACCAACTGCGCCCGGCAACATGAGGCGCTCTTTTCGCTGTCTGACTGACGAACTCATAAATAATTTAGTTTGCTAAGCTCCTGTGTCAGGATACCTTGGTCTTTTATGAATACAACACGGACGCTATCGATGAAACTGTACTCCGAGTCATTTACGCATAACCAACCACTGCCCGACCGAACCGGTTTCGGTATTCCTCACCCAGAAAGCCATATGACCTTGGGGCAAAACCTGAACCCGCATCTCATCTGGCGAGAATTGCCTTCTGACGCTAAAACACTGGTTCTGCTGTGCAATGACCCGGATGTTCCAAGCATCAAAGACAACATCAACAAAGAAGGCACCATAATTCCTGCCGATATGCCACGAACCAATTTCTGTCACTGGATCATGGTCGATATCGCTGCCACTGATGGCGAAATAACCGAAGGTGCGTGCTCCACCAAAGTCACGGTCGGCGGCAAACGCAACCCACCGGGGCCCCCAGGATCGCGCCAGGGCGTCAATGACTTCACGCGCTTTATGGCAGACAACCCGGATATGAAGGGCGAATATTTTGGATGGGATGGCGCATGCCCGCCATGGAACGATGGGCTAGTGCACAAATATGAGTTTATTTTATACGCAACAGACCTAGAGCATTGCCCGGTTAAGGATTCCTTCAGCGCCGCTGACGTTACTGCAGCCATCAGCGGCCATGTATTAGCGGAAGCGCGCCTCTGCGGCACATACACACTAAACCCGGCTCTGCGCTGAACCATGGAGCTACTGAAGCTCCAGCAGCTCCACCTCAAACAGTAAAGTTGCGTCAGGCGGAATAACGCCCCCGGCGCCGCGACTTCCATAAGCCATGCCGGGCGGAATAATAAGTTCACGCTTACCACCAACCTGCATACCGGGAATGCCGTTATCCCAGCCGCTGATAACCTGGCCAGCACCGAGCTTGAACAAAAACGGGTCATTGCGATCCCGCGAACTATCGAACTTGCTGCCACGCAGGTCGGGCGACGTAGGCTCGTAGATCCAACCCGTGTAATGCATTACCGCTGTTTGTCCGGCCTCAGCAACCGGGCCATCCCCGGGCGCAACCTCTTTAACGATAAGCTCAGTAACCACCGCTGGGCTGCTGCTATCAGACTCACTCACTGAAACATCTCCTTCATTTTTGCTAGCACTCTGACCACATCCGACGACAAGTCCAACAAACGCCGCGAGACAACTCAGCTGTATAAAATTTTTCATCGATTCCACCGTTAGTCCGCTTCGTCAAAATCGAGCGACGCTGAGTTTATGCAATAGCGTTGGCCCGTAGGCTGAGGCCCATCGCTAAAAACATGCCCGAGATGCGCATGACAGTTCCCACAAACCACTTCTTCACGCACCATTCCATGGCTCCTGTCCACGTTCACCTTTACACTTTCAGCGGCAACTGGCTGATAGTAACTGGGCCAGCCACTGCCTGAATCATACTTGCTGTCAGAGGCAAATAACTCAAGACCACAGCAGATGCAGCGGTAAAGTCCCGTTAATTTGGTATCGACATACTCACCGGTAAATGCCGGCTCAGTACCCTGCTTCTGGGTCACGTGATACTGCTCCGGGGTTAACCGCGCCCTTAACTCTTCCGTTGTTGGTTTAGAACTCATGCTAATGCTCCTGATACTGCTCACGGGATATAGCTGCAGACTAACATCTGCCGGCGAAATTCCGAAACCAGCGCTGAGCATCAACTACGCGCTAAGTTCAATCAGCAAACGATTCATCCGTTGAACAAATGCACCCGGATCAGCCAACTGACGACCTTCGGCCAGTGCCGCCTGGTCAAACAACAAGTGGCCCAATTCAGCAAAACTCTCATCGGCTGATTCACTGCTCAAGCGAATAATTAGGGGATGCTCCGGGTTAAGCTCCAATACCGGCTTACTCTCCGGAACAGCCTGACCGCTCGCAGCCATAATCTTGCGCATCTGCTCACCAATATCGTATTCACCCAGCACCAAGCACGCCGGAGAATCGGTAAGGCGCTGAGTTGCACGGACTTCGCTCACCTGATCCGCAAGCACCCCAGAAAGCCGTTCAACCAGTGCCTTATTTTCCTCAAGCAGTTGATCTGCTGGCTTCAGGTCTTCGCTTTCGCCCAATTCACTCAACTCCAATGCGCCGCGAGTGATGTCGACCAAAGTGTGCTCCTGGTATTCACGCAACTGCCCCATCAGCCACTCATCAATAGGCTCCGCAAGCAACAACACTTCAATACCCTTCTTACGGAAAATTTCCAGATGCGGGCTTGACTTGGCGGCACCGAAGTTATCGCCAACCACATAGTAAATTTTCTTCTTATCGCCCTGAACACGTGAAATATAGTCATCAAGCGACTGGTCCTGCGTCTCAGAATTAGTATGGGTTGTACTGAAACGAAGCAGCTTGGCAAGCTGCTCACGATTAGCGGAATCTTCGGCAGGCCCTTCTTTCAGTACTCGCCCAAACTCATTCCAGAAATTCTGATACTTTGCGGCATCATCCTTTGCCAGCTTTGCGATCATATCGAGAACACGCTTAGTTAATGCTCCGCGAATCGCTGTGACATTGGCGTCCTCCTGCAACAGCTCGCGCGATACATTCAGTGACAGATCATTAGTGTCGATAACACCGCGGACAAAACGCAAATACAAAGGCAAAAACCGCTCAGCATCATCCATAATAAAAACGCGCTGCACATATAACTTAAGGCCTCGGGGAGCTTCACGGTTTTGCATATCAAAGGGCGCCTTCGCGGGCAAATACAACAGACTGGTGTATTCGCGCTTGCCCTCTACCTTATTATGACTCCATAAGATCGGATCCTGAAAATCATGCGCAACGTGCTTATAAAATTCATTGTACTCTTCGTCATCAATCTCGGTGCGCGCACGGGTCCATAAGGCCTTTGCACTATTTACCGAGACAAACTGCCGCGGTGGCTGCTCGGTGCCATCCTCATCATTTGCAGGCACTTCGGGCTCCAACATTTTCACCGGAAACGCAATGTGATCGGAGTACTTACGAATCAATGCCTGCAAGCGAAAGCTATCGAGAAACTCTGTCGCATCATCGCGAAGGTGCAGAACGATGCGGGTACCGCGCTCTGGCTGATTAATATTTTCGATGGTGAAATCACCTTCCCCGGCAGACTCCCAATGAACCCCTTCGGCAGCAGGCAGCCCTGCACGACGGGTAAACACCTCAACACGATCAGCAACGATAAACGATGAATAGAAGCCAACACCAAACTGACCAATCAATGCTGACTGTTTAGCATCAGCATCGCTCAGACTGTTAATAAACTCGGATGTGCCGGACTTGGCAATTGTTCCCAAATGTTCGATCACATCATCGCGAGACATACCAATGCCTGTGTCAATAATAGCGATCGTGCCTGCATCTGCATCAAGCTCAATCCGAACCTCCAGATCAGGCTGATCTTCCAGCAGGTCGCCATTGGAGACAGCGGCGAAACGCAAGCGATCATTAGCATCAGATGAATTTGAAATAAGTTCGCGCAGGAAAATTTCTTTGTTGCTGTACAGTGAGTGAATCATCAGTTGCAGCAGCTGCTTCACTTCGGTTTGAAAGCCGAGTGTTGTTTTCTCATTAGCCATTTTGTGGTTCTCCAGAACAAATCCATAGGAAAATCCGGTCATATATGACCGGCCGACAAAATGCCGGAAACAGCTTACATAGGGTCAATACTCAGTCTTTCAAGGGAAATGCCCTAGATTCTGAAAAATCACCCTCTAGCGTGGGGTATCGCAGCATCGTCAAAAAGAGCAAAACCCAATGAGTTTATGGCTCGATTTGCCCGCCACACGGCATTCCAAACACGGGGCTAGGCCATGATGGCCAAATCGAGCTCATCACAGAGCCTAAGGCAAATGTCAGAACAAGGCATTGTGCAATAGCGGCTGCGGACTGCTTTGTGGAACGCTCCGGTTACTCGGAGTCGGTCCAATTGCGCGACCAAGCGATATATAACGAGGGCTTGGGTGTCTCTTGAGGCTCCGGTGGTTGGTCTGCCGGAGGCAGAGAAACAGGGCTTAGACGCGCCCGGACAGCCTCGACAGCACTGTCAACCCATGCGCGACGCCACAATGTGGCCTCATTTTTAAATTTCATTTCACCCTTCCGTGAAGTTGAAAAAATGTCATTTAGGCTGCCTTTATCCATAGCAGTAAATCCAAAGGCACCTTTATTACGTTTAAAAATTGCGTTGAAACCAGCACCACTAGTCGGTGTTATCCCAGTCACGACGAACTTTTTCCGCCCAACTGCGATACCCCTTCCAGCTGAAGAGAGCCGCATCAGGTAGATTGCGATGCTGATCTGGCGCCTGCACCTTCGTTAGCCAGTTTTTGTAAGCATCCCAGCTACCAACATCGCTATTCATGCTGGCGACCTTGGCTATGCCGACTGCACCAGTCACACGGCCCAAACGACGCTGGTATCCCAATGAGGAACGGTCGGCATAACGCGAATCTTTATAATCACTCATTATTTTTATCTCTCGCTAAACTAACTTAAAACGAGAATACGCCGGAAGCAAAGACACAGCGAGGAACTGGGTCACAAGCAACACAGCGCGGGACACTTATTATTGGGTGACGTGGTTCACAGTTTGCAAATAAAGCGCTTCTGCAGCAGCAAAATGAATGCCACTGACTAAAACTACGGAAGAATGCTGATCGGTGTATATAACTCCGTTAAACGCCAAACATCAACCATGTCAGAATTAGACACAGCAATGCAGCCGTCCGTCCAATCAACATTGCCATAGTAGCCAAAATCATGTCGCGGCATATTGGGCAGCCCATGGATCATGATCTGGCCGCCAGGACTAACGCCGCTCTTCTCTGCATCCAGACGATCTGTGGTATTGGGGTATGAGATGCCTACCGACAAAAAATAGCTGCTGCTGTTATTGCGCCTGTCCAGCACGTACTCGCCCTCAGGCGTTCGGAAATCGCCTTCGGCTTGTTTGTCACCATCCGGGCGCAGCCCTAAAGACACGCTCATCTCACGCATTACCTTTCCCGCGCTCAATAGATAAAGCTTGCGCTCCGACTTAATTACAATAATTCGGTCGGCCAACTCACTCGACAAAGCAATACTCGGCGAGACCAAAAAAACCGCCATGACGAGCAACACATTAAGCATCAGCATTCATAGGTTCAATAACCGGGAACAGGATCACAGTCCCCGGCCGAAGCTTATTAAATTCAAGATCAGGATTGTATTGTCGCAATAGCCAGTCGGGAATCTGATAGTTCGTCCTATTCAGCAGCCAAATCGATTCATCACGACGTAACTTGTGCTCCTGTGCACCAATAATCCGGTAGCGCACAAAGAAAGCTTCTTGGAGCGCCTTATGGTGTTGAGCGCGCCGATCGGTAAACTCATTAACCGACACATCAGTGAATTTCAAACGCACGCGGCGGCCAATAACAACAGGCTGATGGAAGCTGTAGTTGTTCAAATCACGCAATGACTGGGTAGGGATACCCAACCACTCGGCGTAATGCCCCATGGTTTCGGAGGCCTGCACCTCAATAGTGCCATCATCGGCAACCTCATAATTATTTGGATCAATCGTCGAAATGGAAACTCCGGCAGCATCGGTCTCGACAGCTGCCATGTCTGGAAGCGCTAAGGACTCTATTGCGGAGTCAGCCAATGCGACCTCTTGTTCAAACTCAACCTTCAACTCAGCCTTTGGCTCGATGGACCCAGCAACTGCAACCACCGCATCTTCTCCGCCATCGTCTATAACTTGTGGCATTAGCAGTTTCTGACCTGCATAAATCATGTTGCCATCATTGAGGCTATTCACCCGAACTAAATACGATCGCGTTGTGCCAGCCCGCCGAGCTATTTCGCTCAGGGTATCACCCGGTTTCACAACATACGCACGTTCAACAATAGCCCCTTGCTCACCGGAATACGGCAGCCGTAAAACCTGACCAGCGCGAATAAAATGACTGCTGCCCAAGTTATTCAATGCCACAAGTTCGCGAACGGTGGTCTCGTGACGTACCGCGATGACCGACAGACTGTCGCCCGCAGCAACCTTATGATAAAGATCAGGTGTCTGACTCCGGTAAAGGTCCCGGACAGGAATAGCAGCGATAACCGCATCAGCATCAAGCTGAGACTGATAAGGTAACCGCAAACGAAAACCCTTAGGCACGTACTTATTGCCCTCGATCACCGATGGCATTAAAGCCGGGTTATAGCGACGCAGCTCTGGCATCGGAATACCGAAAACCCGAGAAAGCGTATCGAACTCAAGGTACGCAGGCAGCTTCACAGTGATGTCATTGGCAGGGGAATTCAATACCACATCGCCAAAATACTGGGTGTAGTTGCTATCAACTTCCGATGCTGCCACAAATGCCACATAAAAATTTCGTGATGCAAACCCGAATCGCCTACCACTGTAGTTGTGAACGATAGACTGAATATCCCCGGTACCAAGCTGAGTAACCGCGCGTCGCATTCCCGCCAAACCATGGTTATAGGCGGTAATGGCCAGTGGCCAGGAGTTCAAAATAGAATTGTTGTAGCTCAGCAGCTGCGCAGCCGCATCGCTGGAAATAAATGGGTCACGCCGCTCATCAACAACATGATCAATTTGCATAAAGCGACGCCCAGTGGACCGGGTGAACTGCCATATACCAGTTGCGCCAACGCTGCTGCCGGCCGCGGGATTAAATGATGACTCAACATGCGGCAAAGCCACCAGCTCACTGGGCACTTGCTCAGCACTGAGCTGCTGCTGAATGTAATCGCGCCAACTGCCCGAGCGCTGCAAGCCCTCAACGAACCGGTCCGCCAGGCCACCCTGAAAACGAACCCGTCTTGAGGCTTGACGCAATTCCTCGTTACTCACATCAGCTGGCCACAATGCCAACACACGACGCTGTTCCTCACTAAGCGTGTTTCGATTACCATCTGCAATATCCAACAATATCTGCCGATATTTTTTCCGGATATCCTCAGATACGCGGCGTTGCTTTTGCCAGCTGGCATTGCGCGGAATACGCACTACCTCATAAACAACGTCCAAGTAGCGGTTATCATGAACCAGCGCCTCACCCGTAGGCACCTCGACGAAAATACGCTTCCAGAAATCGATTTCAGGCCGCAATTCGGGCGGGCGAACAATGCCCTGAGCTACCGCGACGCTCAGCGATGTCATGGCCAGTAACACAACAATCACTTTAAACAAAAAACTGGTTCTCACTGAGACATCCATATTGATACAGTGGCGTTAACTAGGCGGCAACGGCTAATCCATCGCTAGCAGACAGCCATAGTTACTCAAAGCCTGGGCAGATTTCAAGCTTCGACTATGCCCGATGAGTTATACATACTGCAGATGCTTATTTTTTTTCATTCGCCTAGTATTCGCATATGACAATGAACCCTCCCCCACTCTGGACATTCTGGCAACCGCGCTATTGGCTGCTGTGGTGCGGCTTAGGGCTGTTGCGGCTGATTGTTCTGCTGCCCCAAAAACAACGCATGCGGGCAGGGTCGCTACTGGGCAAACTAAGCTATCACCTTGCCGGCAAGCGTGCGCTCATCGCGCAACGCAACATCGAACTGTGTTTTCCCGAGCTGGGCGCCAAGGATCATCTGGCACTCACTCATCGGCATTTTGAATCGCTCGGCAAATCTGCCATAGAAATGGGTATGAGTTTGTGGATTAGCGAGGCAGAAATTGAACGCCTGTTTGTTATCGAAGGCCTTGAGAACATGAATGAAGCCCTTGGTCGCGGAAAAGGTGTACTGATCCTCTGCGCGCATTTGGCGGGCGTTGAGCTCAGTGGTCGCGCTATTATGACGGGGCTGCCGCCCTTAGCAGCAATGTACCGCCCCAACAACAACCCGATGCTAAATGCGATAATGTGGCGAAGTCGTGCGAAATCAATTTCGGAGCTGATCACTAAAGACAGCATTCGGCAGTTACTCAGGGCGCTAAAGAACAAGCAGCTCGTCTGGTACGCGCCGGACCAAGCGTATACAGGTAAAAACAGCGTCCTGGCCGAGTTCTGCGGAATCCCCGCAATGAGCAATCCTGCAACAACCCAGTTGTTGAAAGCCAGCGGCGCTGCGCTAATCCCTTTTTTTCCATCGCGGCTGGCTGACGACAGCGGCTATAAGGTGCAGTATCTGCCCATAGTTGAAGATTTGCCCAGCGATGATCCGCTGGCCGACACCAATGAAATCAATCGAATATTTGAACAACATATCCGCAGGTTTCCTGAACAGTATTATTGGGTGCACCGCAGATTCAAAGGTCGGCCCGACTCATTTTCAGACCCCTACGAAACGTCCGAATAAGCAAACTCAGTTCCCGCTCATTACCCGCTGATACCCCTTCATGAGCGCATTCCAGCACACCTCGTTAAAGCAGATAGAATTGTCCTGACTGATCTTCAAAAACGAGCGTTTGAGTCGGGACAAGTTACTGCCCTGCCAACTGCCGGAGCCTGACATACGCCGACCCCGGTCAAAATCCAGCAAATAGATCTTATTGGTATCACTGATCTGTAGATTGTGCGCGGTCAGATCGGCATGATAGATATTAGCTGCGTGAAACTGCCCCACACATTCGCCAACCTGTGTCCAGACGGATGTTAGCAAAGGCCCCGCTGCCAAACGCAAGGACAGCGGCGTGACCTGAGGCAACTGCCGTGTTATCAGGTCGGCGGTATAGTAGAGTCCGCGGCGGACATATCGAGCCGCAACCGGCTGCGGCGATGGCAACCCAAGCTTATGAGTCCAATCGAGTAGATCGTATTCGCGCATCGGGCGGGTTCTCCCCACACCTGTAAACAAAAACCCATCTTTGAGCAACTGACCAACCTGGCCACCACGATAGTAGTGCCGCAGCACCCATGGATCGCCTTCATGCTCGATAAACAGTGTGGCACCACGGCCACCCGAATAACCGGGCGCAGCATCCGCATCGGGCCAACTGGCAGAGTCAAACAAATGCTCAGACATTTGTGGCACAACGGAGTTGTCGTATACGATGAAGCTCCTACCCAATTTTTCGAATCGCTTGGACAACCGTGACCCCTTTTCGCAATAACCCATTCAGCACTCGATCACCGACAACTATCTGTGTCATAAGGCTATCGGCTATTGGTGACTGCTGCCATGCCTTGCCCGTATTGCGCACAATTCAACAACAATGGCCCGAAGCAAAAATCACCTGGATCATTGGCAAAACTGAATACCAACTGATGAAAGGGCTTGAGGGCTTGGAGTTTATCACCTTCAACAAGGCGGGCGGGTTAAATGCCTACAAAGAAGTGCGGCATAAACTCGCAGGCCGCCGGTTCGACCTGCTTCTGCATATGCACCCGAATATGCGGGCGAATCTGCTTAGCCTGCTTGTTAAAGCCCGGTTCACAATTGGCTATGACCGTGCTCGCGCCAAGGATTACCAGTGGCTGTTCACCAGAAACAAAATTGCCGCGAAGCGCAACCAACATGTTATGGACCAATTATTCGGATTTTCCGAGGCACTTGGCATTACCGACCGCCAGCTCATCTGGAACATACCCTATGACGATGCGGCTCGGACTAAAGCCGAGATACTCTGCGGGGGCGAATCTCCCGTCGTGGTATTAAGCCCGTGCGCTAACCCTCGCTTTCGTAATTTCCGCAACTGGCGCCCGGGTCTTTATGCGAGCGTGGTTGATTACCTAATCACCCACTATGGCGCCAAAGTTCTCATTACCGGAGGTTCTTCCAAAACCGAGCTTGAGTTCGGCCGAATTATTGATGCCAACAGCAGCTGTGATGCGGTAAACCTAGTCGGCAAAACCACCCTAAAGGAGCTTATTGCTGTCATTGACCAGTGCGATCTGGTTATTTGTCCCGATTCGGGTCCAGCTCACATGGCAACGGCAATGAATACACCTGCGATCGGATTATTCGCCAGCACCAACCCCGACAGGGCTGGGTCGTACAACAGTAGGCAATGGGAAGTGAATCGTTACCCGGAGGCGACTCAGTGCTTTCTGCAAAAAGAAGTGGCAGAACTGCCCTGGGGACAGCGTGTGCGCACACCGGATGCTATGGACATCATCACCCCCGATGACCTGTGTCGTGCTTGTGATAATTTGTTAAATCATTTGGGCTTCGGAAAACACACATAGTCCTGCTTTGGGGTTAAAATTTAACCCGCTAGTCTGCAGCTCTTACGCGGAGCGCGATACCTCAGGAGCGCATGATGCTGGATACCTTCTCAACTCAAAGACTCAAACAATGCACCCATGGCGAAGTAGGTGACTCGCTTGAGAACGGCAAAATTCCCTTTTTTCCAGTATCACCTGTTGAGCTGCCTTCAGAAGCAGATCTTGCGTTTCTGCGCGAGGAACTGCCGAGACAACTCAAGTCGAAGAATGTCAGCTATCACCCTGAGACGAACTCCATCCGCGGTCTAGATAAAGGCTCGGTAATTTATGATAAGGCCCGTGAAGTACTGACCAAACACAGCCGACGTGTCAGTGAGTTTTATCGGGATAGCATGCCGGAGCTGTTTAAAAATGCATTAATAGGTACCAGCAGCTTTCGCCCGATTCAGGAAAGAGGACGCAACCTTAACGCGCATGCCAGCAATGAGCTTATTCATTTCGATGCCGGTGCCTATGGCCCAACCAATGGTGCACGGATTTTGCGTTTCTTTGTCAACCTAAACCCGGTCGAGGACCGCGTCTGGGCAACACGAGGCGACTTCCCCACCCTATTCAAACACTATGCCGAAGAAGCAGGACTGCTCGAAAAGATTCGTAAAAACCAGCTGGATAAAACCACGCTAGATAACATCCGTACGGGCGCATTAACAGGCTTAACGAAGGCTGGACTGCCCTTAGCACGACTCCTCGATAACAGCCCGTACGACCGCACCATGCGCCAGTTCCACAATTTCATGAAAGACACTCCGGAGTTTCAGAATAACCCCCAGGGGCATCAAGAACTGAGCTTTATGCCCTTCTCTGCATGGACCGTGTTTACCGACATGGTAAGCCATGCATGCCTTTCGGGTCAGCACGCGTTCATTTGGACAGCGCTCATACCTCTTGAAAACTGCCGGCACCCGGACATGGCGCCAATCAATATCATGCGCGCTGCAGCATGATATAAAAAACCCATCGTTTAAAAATCGGCTTTTTTATACCAAAGAGCTTCTTACTATCTTACGGTTGCCGCTAACTGCATCTCAACAGAGGTGAGCACATCGTCCACATGAATATTGCGCAAGCAATTGAGATGCGTCAGCGGGCACTCCCGTTTAAAACAAGGGCTGCATTCCAGATTTAAATAGTGGATTGTTTTCTTATTCGTTAAAGCCGGCGTATAGGCTGGGGTACTCGAACCAAACATCGCAATAACGTGAACGCCTGAAGCAGCGGCAACATGCATCAAACCGGAATCATTGCTCACCGCTATAGCCGATAAAGCCAGAAGATCTACTGTGTCTTCAAGCGCAGTAATACCACACAGGTTTTTGGCAGAATCAAGTCCGGCAATAACCTGTTCGCCAATGGCTTTATCGCCTGCACCGCCGAGCACCCAAACAGCATTGCCCCGCTCGGTTAACTTTGCAGCAAGTTCGGAAAAATATTCCGGTGGCCAACACTTAGCAATGCCATAACTTGCGCCGGGCATCATCGCAATTATAGGCCGTGACAAATCCAGACCAAGTTCGGAACACAGTCGCTGCTGATTTGGCTGATCAACAGTCAATGCTGGTTGAGGTATAGCTTCCAGCAATTCGCCGGGAGGTAACCCCAGCGCCACAAAACGCTTTACCGTCTGATCGAGCAGCAATTTATTCAGCGGGCGAATGTCATTGAGCAGGCCGTAGCGCATTTCGCCGCGATACCCGGTACGGATTTTTGCCGAGGCGAAAAAGGGCACTAATGCGGACTTAAACGAACGCGGCAATGCAATCGACTGATCGTAGCTTTCCTGACGCAAACTCTTTCCCAAGCCACGGCGCACACTAAAAGAAAACTCGCCATGACCTACCGACAAGGCAATACCCCGACGCACTTCGGGCATACGATGAAGAATTGACAACGACCATTGCGGCGCAATGACATCAATTACGCAATTTGCTTCGCGTTGTCGCAGGGTTTTAAACAGTGCCTGTGCCATCACCATATCGCCAACCCAAGATGGGCCAACCACAAGGTATCGCTTTGGCTCCGCCGCAGTGCTCATGCTAGGCGGACTGCTTACACGCCAGGAGATCTTCCATCAGTTGCTTAGTGCGCTTTGCCGAGTCCTTGACATTAAAGTGCTCATCAATGCGCACTCTGGCTCGCTCACCCATCTCTTTACAACTGGCTCGATGCTCATACAACCCCTTAATTTTTTCGGCAATGGCCGGAGCATTATTCACTGGCACTACAAATCCGGTAACTCCGTTATCGATAAGCTCAGGGCTACCACCTGCAGTAGTTACAACCGGCGTGGTTTCATAAACCATGGCTTCAATAACTGTCTTGGGCAAACCTTCACGCTTTACTGCGGGCAATACACTAACGTCACACGCCGAAATAATCGCCAGCGAATCGTTGCGATAACCCAGAACATGAAAGCGGTCTGCGAAGGGACTCGCAGCAATCTGCTGCTGCAATTCCGGCGCATCCATACCACCGCCAACCAAAATAAAATGGATATTTGCCTGCTTCGGCAGATAATTTGTGGCATCAACTAATACCCGCACGCCTTTGCGCGGGCGGTTATTAGCCACACAGCCCACCACAAACGCATCGGCTGGAATGCCAAGCGTGTTTAGATCCAGAGCCGCATCGTTGTACCAGGCCAGATTGTGGCCCTTGTAGACGGTCTCGGCTTTTGCCGGCGATGGATGAGCTTCACGGATACTGTCGCGCACTGCGTTCGACACGCCCAGAATCATATCGACACGCGGATTTAGATGAGTGAGATAACAGGTTGGATCCCAGCGGCTTAAGTTGCCCGTCTGACCCCGATAGGTCACCAAGCTAACATGGTTAAGACGCTGCAACGCCCGATTACAGGTAATGATTGCTGGATTATTAAATGCGTAGACCACATCAATATCATGATCTACAACATAGTTACGCACATAGCGAACTGCATGCCGGTCAAACTTCTTCTGCGGGACAAAGTTAATCAGGCGCACACCGGCTTTGCGGAGCCGGTCATTATAGACGCCATCAGCCTGAGTCATCACAGTGATGTCAACCCCGAGTTCCTGCATGCTGATAAAAATTTCGGCCTCAGGTCGAATACTGTTCAGTGAATCAGCGTGTGATGTAAGCACTAAAAGACGCATATATCAGGGTCGGCCATTGGTCTTCAGAAAATCGAGGTACATGGGCACACCATCTTCAATAGCGATAAACTTATCGTTATAACCGGCAGCCTGTAAGCCCGTTATATCCGCTTCAGTAAAACTCTGATAGCTGCCCTGCAAGCTGTCCGGAAAAGGAATATAGGAAATATCCCCGGAGCCGTTCCAACCAACCGCAGCCTTGGCAACGTCATTGAAGGTGCGGCTGCCACCAGTGCCCAGATTAAAGACTCCTGACTTATCGGGGCTGTCCAACAACCACAGGTTCACCTTCACCACATCGTCTACATGAATGAAGTCGCGGCGCTGCTCGCCATCACTGTAGCCGTCACAACCGCTAAACAGACGCACCTGATTGGCGTCACGCAACTGACGATAAAAATGCAGCATGACGCTGGCCATACCAGCCTTGTGATATTCATTGGGACCGTAGACATTGAAATAACGCAGCCCTGCAATTTGCGAGCTGGCACCATCGATCACTCGGCGAACATACTGGTCAAACACAAGTTTCGACCAGGCATAAACATTAATCGGCTTTTCGGTCTCAGGGGTAATTCGGAAATCCGTACCTGCGCCATAGACAGAAGCCGATGAGGCATAGACAAACGGAATGTTTTGTTTAAGGCAGTAGTTTAGTAGGTGCTTCGAAAACTCGAAGTTCACCCGCATCATGTATTCACCATCCCATTCGGTGGTGTCCGTGCAAGCCCCCTGATGCGATACCGCGTCTATCTCCCATGG
>JAQWPD010000022.1 GCA_029245525.1 Gammaproteobacteria bacterium
AAGGACCCTTATCTGGTTTATGCGAAGGTTGCCGGGGTATTGCATCCGCCGGTGTCTTTAAAAACGGGTATTCACCTTACGGCCTGTGTTGCAGAGAATGCTATCGTGCCAGTCAGTTGTGAGATCGCCGCGGGCGTTGTCATTGATGCCGGTGTGGTGCTGGGAGAGCGCGTCTACGTGGGACCTAATTGTTATCTGGGTGTCGGTGCAGAGCTGGGTGACGATACCCGCCTCATGGCTAATGTTACCTTGTATCACGGCGCTCATGTCGGCGCACGCTGCCTGATTCATTCTGCCACTGTGATTGGCTCTGATGGTTTTGGTAACGCCCGAAATGGTGACGGCAGTTGGACTAAAGTGCCCCAGGTGGGTTCTGTGCAGATCGGCGATGATGTTGAGCTGGGCTCCGGCTGCACTATCGACCGCGGGGCAATTAGCGACACGGTTATTGCTAATGGCGCACGGCTTGATAATCAGGTGCATGTGGCGCACAACGTTCAAATCGGTCAGCACACGGCGATTGCAGGTCAGGTCGGGTTCTCGGGCAGTACTAAAGTTGGTGCGCGCTGTCAGTTCGGTGGGCAGGTCGCTATCTCAGGACATCTGGACATTTGTGATGACGTGGGGCTAATGGGCCGTGCAACCGTGACCAATAACATCACTAAGCCGGGTATTTACTCCAGCGGTATTTTGCCATTGGAGACATCGGTTCTGCACAATAAAAATGCTGTGCGCTTCGGCCAACTTGATAAAATGGCACGAACGCTGAAAAAGCTTGAGAAAAAAGTATTTGGCAGTTCCGGTTCATAAAATGCAGAAGCTGAAAGCTTCGGTTAAAGATCATTTTTCAGTATTTTGTGGCTTGCAGGCTGCGGAAAGTGCGTTCAATATTATTTAGGGATCCTGATGATTCATTCAACCGCCATAGTGTCTCCCAAGGCTAATATCGCTGCAAATGTGGAGATTGGCCCTTACAGCATTATCGGTGACGATGTGCAGATTGGCCGTAATACCACCATCGCGTCGCACGTGGTTATTAACGGCCCCACCACCATCGGTGAGAACAACCGTATTTTTCAGTTTGCGTCCTTGGGTGATGAGCCGCAGGATAAAAAATACGCTGGTGAGTCCACTCGTTTGGAAATAGGTAACGGCAATACTATCCGTGAATATGTCACCATGAGTCGTGGCACAGCTCAGGATGATGGTATTACGCGTTTAGGCGACAACAATTGGTTAATGGCTTATGTGCATATTGCGCATGATTGCAAAGTGGGTAATGAAACTGTTTTTGCTAACTGTGCGAGTTTGGCGGGCCATGTTACTGTCGAAGATTACGTTATTTTTGGAGGTATGTCGGGTGCGCATCAGTTCACACGTATTGGCGCATATAGTTTTATCGGCAACAATGCCGGAGTCACCCGCGATGTTCCTCCGTACTTCCTGGTCTTCGGTCAGCCTGCTGTTCCCAAGGGTATTAATTCCGAGGGTTTGAAGCGTCGTGGCTTTACCGCAGAGCAGATTCGTTCTGTTAAGCAGGCTTTCCGTATGCTGTACCGTTCAGACCTGCGTTTGGAAGAGGCGCAGGAGCAGATTAAGGCGCTGGCCGCCACGAGCCCTGAGCTCGAATGCATGGATACATTCTTGGCCCAATCCACCCGCGGCATCGTGCGGTAAAGACTCGGCGTGCCGCGCATAGTTATTATTGCCGGCGAGGCTTCAGGCGACCAACTAGGCGCTGGGCTTATCGCTGCTGCGAAAGCCATTGATCCCGATATTGTGTTTGAAGGTGTTGGTGGCCCTGAAATGGAAGCTGCTGGGTTTAGCGCATGGTTTTCTTATGAGCGGCTGGCTGTTTTCGGTTTGTTTGAGGTGCTCAAGCACCTGCCGGATCTGCTCAATGCCGGCAAGGATGTTAAGCAACGTATTCTGAAAAACCCGCCTGACCTCGTCATTGGTATTGATGCCCCTGATTTTAATTTGCGCGTGGAGAAAACCGTAAAAGCCGCAGGTATTCCGGTAATGCATTATGTGTGCCCATCAATTTGGGCATGGCGTGAGAGCCGGGTCAAACATATCAGTGCCGCTGCTGATCACGTGTTGTGCTTGCTGCCGTTTGAACCCGACTTTTTGCAGCAGCATAAAATCTCTGGTGAGTTTGTCGGTCACCCGCTGGCCGACGAGATTATTGAGCCACTGTCATTGGCTAGCGGCAGGTCCGTTTTGGGGCTGGATGCACAACGCCGCGTCGCCATATTGCCGGGCAGTCGCATGAGCGAAGTGCAGCGTCTTGGCCCTGTCTTTGCCGAAACAGCGGCATGGCTTGTCGAGCGCATTCCCGATATTCGTTTTGTAGCACCATTTGCGAATCAGAAAACCCGTGAGGCATTTAAGAGTTTGTGGCAATCGGCAGGGGTGAATGCGCCATTGGACTGTGTCGACGGCCATGCGCGAGAGGCAATGGCAGCTGCCGATGTGGTGTTGCTGGCTTCCGGTACTGCAACCTTGGAGGCGATGTTGGTCGGCAGACCTATGGTGGTCGCGTACAGGCTATCTCCGGTCAGTTATTGGCTGGCACGCCTGTTTAAGCTCATTAAGCTGAAGTATTTCTCCTTGCCTAATCTGCTGGCCGGTGAGGCTATTGTTCCGGAAATGATTCAGCATGATGCTGTGGTGGACAAATTGGGCCCCGCGGTGCTGGCTTATTATCAGTCTGCCGATGGCAACAAAGCGCTGCTGCAGCGCTTTGAGGAATTGCAGGGCGTGTTGCGGCAAAATGCCAGTCAGAAATCAGCGAAGGCCGCAATTCGGATGGTCGCCGAAGGACTTGCCCGTAAGGGCTGAGCTTCGTATAACCTCAACGGTTAATTCAGGCTGAAATAGGGTGGGTACAATCAGTCTAAAAAATAAGCAGGCTGAAAGAGCCTCGCAACAGACACTGAGCCGTCGGTAATCACTGGCGGTCGGCATCCGGAATCAAAAAGCCGGGGGCAGCGCTCTGGAAGAGCTCGAAACGATGTTTAAGGGGAGTGTATTGACGGTACTAGCGGGTGTGGACGAAGCCGGTCGCGGACCATTGGTCGGTTCAGTCGTGGCCGCTGCTGTGGTGCTTGAGGTTGGTCAGGAGATTCCCGGCGTCCGCGATTCCAAACAGCTTTCCGAGAGTGCTCGCGAAACGGCCTTTGACTTGATTCGTGAAGTGGCACTGGATTACGCCATTGCTGAGGCCTCCCGAGAAGAAATTGACGAACTGAATATTCTTCAGGCCACTATGCTGGCAATGCGCCGGGCTGTGCTAATGCTCAAAGTGGTTCCTGAGCAGATTTTGATTGATGGCAATCGTTGCCCCGACTTGGGCCATTACAACCGTATTGCCAAGCCGCTGATCGGTGGCGACCGCTTGTGCACAGCGATTAGTGCCGCCTCTATTCTCGCCAAGGTGACCCGTGACCGGCAAATGCGGGTTCTAGATGCCCGCTACCCTGAGTACGGTTTTGCGCGCCATAAGGGCTATCCTACAGCGCTTCACCGTGAGATTCTTGAGCAGCATGGGCCGTGCCCGGAGCATCGGCGCAGTTTTAAGCCGGTGAAAGCCGCCGCGGCTCTGCGTGATAGCGGGCGCTGTTGATGAGGCCGGGGTTTATTCATCTGAGGGTGCATTCTGAGTTCTCTATTGAAGACAGTGTCGTCCGCCTGCCCGGTTTGGTCGACGCAGTTAGCGCGGCAGCTATGCCCGCGGTGGCATTAACCGATGCCAACAACATGTTCGGGCTGGTCAAGTACTACCGAGAGTGTCTGCAGCAAGGGGTAAAACCGATTGCCGGTTGCGATCTGTTGCTTCGAATGCCGGGTGAAGCGGGCAGGGGCCTGCCTTTGCCGCTGCTTTGCAGCAGCGACGAGGGTTATCAGAACCTTACTCGCCTTATTACCCGGGCTTATTTAGAGGGGCGCAATGACCACGGGGTTGGTATTGAGCTGGATTGGCTAACCGCTGAGTCGACAGCCGGTTTGATTGCGTTATCCGGGGGGCAGTTTGGGGCGCTAGGTGTCGCGCTTCAAGCAAACAATAAATCTAATATTAATGATTTAATACATAAATTTAAAGATGTTTTTGAAGGTAGATTCTATATAGAAATTCAGCGTCTAGGGCGACCGAAAGAAAATCACTATGTGCGGTCTGCCGTAAGGCTAGCGGCGGCTGCGAGCCTGCCTGTGGTGGCCACGAATGATGTCCGCTTTCTGACTGCCGCTGATTTTGATGCCCATGAGGCACGAACCTGTATTCACCAGAGCATGGCGCTGGATGACAACCGTCGCGATAAAATCTATACCGCCGAGCAGTACCTGCGCAGCCCTGAAGAAATGGCGGAGTTGTTCCGTGATCTGCCCGAAGCGCTCGAAAATACCGTGCATATTGCCAAGCGCTGCAACCTCACGCTGGAGTTGGGCGAAAATTATCTGCCAAACTACGACATCAGCGATGGCCGCAGTCCAGCGGATTACCTTGCCGATGAGTCCCGTCGCTTGTTGGCGCTGAAGCTGATTGAACTGGCGGGTACTCCGGCGCACACGCCGCGTCCGGCGGGGGATTATGAAAATCGTTTAGAAGTTGAGCTGAAAGTGATCCGGGATATGGGCTTTCCGGGCTACTTCCTTATTGTGGCCGACTTTATTCGCTGGGCACGGGAGAATGATGTGCCAGTGGGGCCTGGTCGCGGTTCCGGTGCCGGCTCGCTAGTGGCTTTTGTTCTTGGCATTACTGATATCGACCCGCTGGAGTACGCGCTGTTGTTTGAGCGTTTTCTGAACCCCGAGCGTGTCTCCATGCCCGATTTCGACATCGACTTTTGTATGGACGGGCGCGACCGCGTTATTGATTATGTCGCACGCCGCTATGGGCGTGAAAAGGTTTCCCAGATTATTACCTACGGCACTATGGCTGCGAAGGCAGTGGTGCGTGATGCAGCCCGTGTGCTTGGGCTGCCGTACATGGTGGGCGACCGCATCGCCAAGATGATTCCGCCAGATGTCGGTATGACGTTGGCCAAAGCCTTCGATGTGGAGGCCGACTTGGGTGAGCTTTACCGCAGCGATGATGAGGCTCGCGCGGTGCTCGATCTGGCGAGGCAGCTCGAAGGCCTGAAGCGCAATGCCGGTACCCATGCAGGTGGTGTGGTTATTGCGCCCTCTGAACTGACTGATTTTGTGCCCTTATACACCACCGATGCCGATGCCGCACCGGTGACCCAGTTCGACAAGGACGATGTAGAGGCTGCAGGCCTGGTGAAGTTCGACTTCCTTGGCTTGCGCACTCTTACGATTATCGATTCGGCAGTGAAAACAGTGAATCGGCAGCGGGATGCCGTGGGGGACTCGCGGCTCGATATTCGGCTCTTGCCCCTGGATGACAGCAAAGCCTTTGCTTTGCTCAAGTCCGCCCGCACTTCGGCGGTGTTTCAACTCGAATCCCGTGGTATGCAAGACTTGATAAAACGCCTTCAACCCGATGAATTTACAGATATTATTGCCCTAGTCGCGTTATTTCGACCCGGCCCGTTGGAATCGGGGATGGTGGATGACTTTATTCAGCGCAAGCACAGCAAATCCGGTCAGCCGATTGATTATATGCACCCCGATTTACAGCCGGTGCTTGAGGACACCTATGGCGTCATTGTGTATCAGGAGCAGGTGATGCAGATCGCCCAGAAGCTGGCCGGTTACACGCTGGGTGGCGCCGATATGCTGCGTCGGGCGATGGGCAAGAAAAAGCCCGAAGAAATGGCCAAGCAGCGTGAGATATTCATGGCCGGTGCTGCCAAAAACAACGTTGACCCAGGAAAGGCAAAGCAGATTTTCGACCTTATGGAGAAGTTCGCGGCCTACGGCTTCAATAAGTCTCACTCGGCAGCCTACGCCTTGCTTGCGTATCAGACAGCTTGGCTGAAGGCGCATTATCCAGCGGCTTTTATGGCGGCGGTGTTGTCGGCGGACCTGGACAACACCGATAAGCTCGAATTCATGCAGCGTGAGTGCAAATCCATTGGCCTGCGTTTGTTGGCGCCGGATATTAATCAGTCTGCGGCCAAGTTCAGTGTGCCGGGTGATTTACAGATCCGTTATGGATTAGGGGCGCTCAAGGGTTTGGGGAAGGCCGTGGCCGATACCATCGTTGAGCTGCGTGAGCAGGATGGTGAATTTACCTCGCTTGATAACTTTTGCTCACGGGTAAATACCCAGAAAGTTAACAAGAGGGCGATGGAGGCGTTGGTCAGATCAGGTGCTCTGGATGCGTTTGGCCCGAATCGGCCCAGTATCCTTGCGGCTTTGCCAATGGCGCTTGATAAGGCGGAGCAGGTGTCGCGGGACAGAGCCGCGGGGCAGAACGATATGTTTGGCGATCTGGTTGACCCGGTTGTTGCTGGTGCGACCGCCATCCGTGAATTGCCGGAATGGGGCTTTAGTGAGTTGCTGCAGAGTGAGCGGCAGGCGCTGGGACTGTATCTGAGCGGTCATCCGCTTGATCTGTATCGTTCCGATGTGCGCTATATCTGCAAAGACACCATCGGCGGCTTGCTCGGTCGTAAGCCTCCCGCCCCTGCTGAAGAGGGCGGTTACCGCCGGACAAAAGGCGAAGATGTCGAGGTGGTCGGCCTGCTCACTGACTTCCGTAAACGAGGCAACCGAGTCACCATGTTTCTTGATGATGGGGTGCATCGGATCGAACTTCAGATGTTTAAAGATAGCTTTGACAACTTAAAACATCTAGTTGAAAACTATAAGGTTCGTGTTGTTAAAGGGCAGCTGCGTTGGGACGATTTCATTGATGGCTGGCGCATTGCTGTCAGCGATATGTCTGATATCGACCGGGTGGTTGAGAACCGCGCAACCCACCTGCTCATTAACTGGGATGCTACCGGGGGGCACCAGCTGAATGTCACTGAGCTTGAGACCCTGCTGCAGCCGCACCGGCCCGGTCGCTGCGCGGTAAGCATTAATTACACACGGGTCGAGGGCTCGGCGCGGATTCATTTGGGCGACAACTGGTGTGTGCGGCCGACGCCCGAATTGCGTGACCGGCTGACAGCCGTATTCGGTTTAGACGGCTTTTCGTTCTTCGGCGATGCGAATCGTCGTGCAGCGGCATAGCATTTCGCGTTGGCTGTGCGACAATAGCGGCTAACTTCAGCGGGAAACACGAAGCACCATGGATCTCAATTTTCTGGATTTCGAGCAGCCGATTGCTGAGCTTGAAGCTAAAATCGAAGAGCTGCGTTACGTCGGCGACGATTCCGAACTTAATATTTCGGATGAAATTACCCGTTTGCAGGCGAAGAGCAAAACGCTGACTAAAAGCATTTTTTCGAAATTGAGCCCCTGGCAGGTGGCCCAGTTAGCACGGCATCCGCAACGCCCCTACACGCTCGACTATATAGAGGCTATCTGTACCGACTTCCAGGAGCTGCACGGTGATCGCATGTACTCCGATGATCCGGCCATTGTTGGGGGTCTGGCGCGCATCGAGGATCGCCCGGTGATGATCATCGGGCATCAGAAAGGTCGTGACGTTAAGTCGCGCGTGCTGCGCAACTACGGTATGCCGAAGCCTGAGGGGTATCGCAAGGCGCTGCGCCTCATGAAGATGGCCGAAAAATTTAATTTGCCTATCGTCACCTTAATTGATACGCCCGGAGCTTATCCCGGTGTTGGTGCTGAGGAGCGCGGGCAGAGTGAAGCCATTGCACGTAATTTGTTGGTAATGTCGCGACTTGCTGTCCCCATCGTCTCGCTGGTAATCGGCGAGGGGGGATCGGGCGGTGCGTTGGCTATTGGCGTCGGTGATCGTTTACTCATGCTTCAGTACGGTGTTTACTCGGTTATCTCACCTGAGGGCTGCGCGAGTATTTTGTGGAATAACGCCAGTAAGGCTGAGACTGCGGCTGAGGCGATGGGTATTACGGCCGAAAAGTTGCAGAAACTCGGTCTGGTCGATCAGGTGTTGCCGGAACCCTTGGGCGGCGCTCATCGCGACCCCGAAGGCATGGCCGACGTCATTAAGAATGCGCTCATTAGTCATATTGACGCCTTGTCACTGCAGAGTAAGGATCAGTTGCAGTCCGCCCGTGAAGCCCGTCTGGCTTCATTCGGTCGCTTCGAAGAGGTCTAGTCAGTTGGCCCGGAGCGTTTCTTCAGTGGCGCGCTGGCTTGAGTCTGGGCTTTGGCTGTCGCACTAGCAGAGTTGCAGCAACGCGTGCGGGACGGGCTTCCCGGTTCCGCTAATCCTTGTTTTTGTGTTGCGCTGAGCGGCGGGCTGGATTCGAGTGTGCTGCTGCATGCTCTCGCAGCGTTGCGCTCTCAGATTCCCGATATGAAACTGCGGGCGGTTCATGTTGATCACGGCTTGCAGGCCGCCAGCACTGATTGGGCACAGCATTGTCAGACGATGTGCAAAGACCTTAACGTAGAGCTCTCCGTGCTCTCGGTTGAGGTGACGGACACCAAGCTGTTTGGACCCGAGGCAGCGGCGCGCAATGCCCGCTATGCCGCGATGGCGCGGGTTTTGCTCCCCGGAGAAACGCTATTGTTGGCCCACCATCAAGATGATCAGGCAGAGACCTATTGGCTGCAGCTGATGCGGGGTGGTGGCGTGCATGGTCTCTCGGGAATGCCGGTGACGGCAGCACTTGGCGCGGGGAAGGTGCTGAGACCCTTGCTGACGTCTCGTCGTGGTGACTTGCAGGCCTATGCGGAGGCCGCCGGCATTCAGTGGGTGGAGGATCCGACCAATGCAGATGCGGCATTTGATCGTAATTTTGTGCGTCATCAGCTGCTGCCAGTGGTAAAACAGCGTTGGCCGGAGGCGGTGCCAGCGATGGCCCGCAGTGCACGCTACGCGGCTGAAGCGGCTGAACTCACCGAAGCGCTCGCGGCTATTGATGCGACTGGAGTCTGGGATGATTGCAGCGCAGGCATTTCTGAATTATTGCGTTTGCCTGAGCTGCGCCAGCGAAATTTGCTGCGGCACTTAATTCGCCGCGCCGGCCTGCCTGTGCCCCCTGAAGCTCGTTTGCTGGAGATCTGGAACAGTCTATTGTTTGCTGCTGCCGATGCGCAGCCTCGGGTGCGCTGGCGGGGTGGGTTTGCAGCGCGTTATCGGGACCGATTGTTCCTATTGCCCTCGTCAGCTGACAGCAATCCCGGTGCAGCAGCGTTTGGGCTTGAGCGCAATGCCGCAGTAAGCGGTAAGTTGTGGCAGGCGGGTGAGGCCACGAGTCATGTGAGTTTTCGTGAGACTGAGGGGCAGGGCCTTGATCCGAGTTTATTGCAGTGGCCCTTGCAGCTTCGTTTCCGTCAGGGCGGTGAGCGGCTTCGTCCGCAAGGTGCAGCTCACAGTCGCAGTCTGAAGAACTTGATGCAGGAGCGCGGGGTGCTGCCTTGGCGGCGCAATGCGCTGCCGCTTTTTTACAGCGGCAACACGTTAGTGGCCGTTGGCGGTATGTGGTTGGCCAGTGAATATTGCGTTGCTGCCGGCGAACCCGGGCTGATGCCTGTCTGGGAATCCGCTTTTCAGTTATGCCATCCGACGCGTGAGAGCGGTTAAATACTTAGCTCTGACCGGCGTTTTTCATTGTGATGAACCCGGTGCTCTGTTATCTTTTAACCCCGAGTAGGGTTCTCCTCTGGAGTATGGATGCCGGGCTTAACAGAATGCATAAAACCGCAGGTTTTAATGTAAAAGCCGCTTGAAGAAAAAACTCTAAGTTATTGCATAGGTTGCAATTTTTTTTATAGAGCCTGATCGGGACGACATTGCTGGGCGTCTCCTCAGGCGAACGATTGGGATTCATTCATGCCCCGTTTTGTTTTTGTTACAGGTGGTGTCGTTTCGTCGCTGGGCAAGGGTATTACCTCGGCCTCGCTAGGCGCCATTCTTGAGGCCCGCGGTCTTACCGTCAGCATGATCAAGCTCGACCCTTATTTGAACGTCGACCCCGGCACCATGAGTCCTTTTCAGCATGGCGAAGTGTTTGTCACTGAAGACGGCACCGAGTCGGACATGGATCTGGGTCATTATGAGCGCTTCGTGGACACCACCACCGGGCGTTTCAGCAACTTTACCACCGGTCGTATCTACGGCAGTGTTATTGCAAAAGAGCGTCGCGGTGATTACCTCGGTGCAACAGTGCAGGTTATTCCTCACATTACCGATGAAATTAAAGCTGGCGTGTTGTCTGGTGCCGGTAAGGCGGATGTGTGCATTGTCGAAGTCGGCGGCACGGTGGGCGATATTGAGTCCTTGCCATTCATGGAAGCAATTCGTCAGATGGGCTTTGACCTCGGGCCAAATAATACCTGCTATGTGCACCTAACCCTGGTGCCGTTTATTGCTGCCTCGAACGAAATAAAAACCAAGCCGACACAGCACTCAGTAAAAGAGTTGCGCTCTATCGGTATTCAGCCAGATATTCTGGTGTGCCGTTCAGAGTATCCGCTGCCGGAGGGGCAGCGACGTAAAATTGCTTTGTTTACCAATGTAGGAGAAAAGGCTGTTATCTCTGCGCAGGATGTCGCCGATATCTATGAGTTGCCGATAGTATTTAATGAGCAGGGACTTGATGACATCGTTGTTCAGAAGCTGCGACTCGATGTGCCTCAGGCAGATCTATCGAAGTGGCAGGCTGTCGTCGATGCGCGCCGGAATCCTGAGGCTGAAGTGGTTGTCGGTATGGCGGGAAAGTATGTCGATTACGAAGATTCGTATATCTCGCTGAACGAGGCGTTGAAACATGCCGGAATTCGAACAGGCACTAAAGTTCACATCAAGTTTATAGACTCCGAAAAGCTTGATGCACCTGATGCCCCGGTGGCGGAAGCCTTTGCCGGTGTTGACGCTATTCTGGTACCCGGCGGTTTTGGTGATCGTGGTTTTGAGGGCACCATTAATTCCGTGCGTTACGCCCGTGAGAACAACATTCCCTTTTTAGGTATTTGTTTGGGTTTGCATGCTGCTACGGTTGAGTTCAGTCGAAATATTGCTGGATTCAGTGGTGCGCACAGTACCGAGTTCAATACAGCTACCCCGCATCCTGTTATTGGGCTGATTACCGAATGGCAGAATGAAGACGGCACGAAAGAGGCTCGCAGTGCCGAATCCGATTTGGGTGGCACCATGCGTCTGGGCGCGCAGGAGTGTTTTTTGACAGAGGGAACTCTCGCTCATGAAATATACGGTCAGGATTCTGTGCGTGAGCGTCATCGTCATCGTTATGAGTTCAATAATAACTACCTGGAGTCGCTGACTGATGCCGGGCTCTTTATATCCGGACGTTCGGTTGATGGTCTGGTTGAAATGATTGAGCTGAAAGATCATCCGTGGTTTGTTGCGTGTCAGTTCCATCCTGAGTTCACCTCAAATCCACGAAACGGCCACCCTTTGTTTACGGGTTTTATCCGTGCATCCCGCGAGCGTGCCGAGCAGACTGTCCCTGAAGCAGCGCAGGCTTAGGTATTATGCGGTTGCTGAACTTCGAAGCCGGTACTGACCAGCCATTGTTCTTGATTGCCGGACCCTGTGTTATCGAGAGCGAGCAGCTCGTGCTTGATACTGCGGGTCGCTTGAAAGAGATCACGCAAGCGCTGGGTATTGATTTTATTTTTAAAGCGTCGTTCGACAAGGCCAATCGTTCATCTGAGGCCAGTTATCGTGGCCCGGGTATCGAAGAAGGCTTAAGGATTCTGGCTAAGGTAAAGTCTGATCTGGGCTTGCCAATACTCACCGATGTGCATGAGGACACCCCATTAAACGAAGTGTCTGCGGTTGTGGATGTATTGCAGACTCCCGCATTTTTATGTCGCCAGACGAATTTTATAAAATCGGTTGCCGCCACTGGCTTGCCAATAAATATAAAGAAGGGTCAGTTTCTGTCGCCCTGGGAAATGGGCAATGTAGTGGATAAGGCCCGCGCTACCGGCAATCAGAGCATTATGGTTTGTGAGCGCGGTTTCAGCTTTGGTTATAACAATCTGGTTTCAGATATGCGCTCGCTTGCCATCATGCGAGCAACTGGCGCGCCTGTGGTATTTGATGCGACGCATTCGGTGCAGTTGCCCGGTGGGCAGGGTGGCTCATCCGGTGGTCAACGTGAGTTTGTTCCGGTGCTCGCACGCGCGGCAGTTGCTGCCGGCGTTTCAGGGCTGTTTATGGAAACCCACCCGGACCCGTCTGAGGCATTGAGCGATGGTCCGAATGCCTGGCCGCTGGAGCTTATGCCCGCTTTGTTGGAGCAGTTGGTTGCTATCGATCGCGGCGTTAAATCTGCCGGTTTTATCGAGGATCAAATAGCAGGCTAGCAGGCAACCTTCTGGTTGCGCGCCAAACAGAGAAGAGCTCAAGTAGAGGGTTGCCATTCGCAGCCAATCGATGGCTGAATATTTATCTCGTTGAGATTCTTGTGAGGGCCAATAATTAAAAAGGTAAGAAGATGAGTGCTATTGAAGAGATCCGCGGACGCCAGATTCTGGATTCACGCGGCAACCCTACAGTTGAAGCCGACGTGCGTTTGGCGAGCGGTGCCTTTGGTCGTGCAGTGGCGCCTTCCGGCGCCTCTACCGGCAGTCGCGAGGCTCTGGAATTGCGTGATGGCGATAAGAGTAAGTATTCGGGCAAAGGCGTATTGCATGCTATTGCCAACATCAATAGCAAGATTGCGCCTGAATTAATGGGTAAAGATGCGCTCGATCAGGTCGGCATTGATCGGTTGATGATTGATTTGGACGGTACTGAGAACAAAGCAACTTTAGGTGCCAATGCCATCCTGGCCGTATCGCTCGCTGTGGCGAAAGCTGCAGCAGTCGAACAGGGTAAGCCGTTATTCCGGAGCTTCGCATCGGGCTCAACCCAATTGCCTGTGCCGATGATGAACATTATCAATGGCGGCGAGCATGCTGATAATAGCGTTGATATTCAGGAATTCATGATTTTGCCTGTCGGCGCCCCGAGCTTTAGCGAAGCGTTGCGCTATGGTGTTGAGATTTTTCATTCGCTTAAAGGCGTTCTGAATAAAGCCGGTTTGAATACCGCTGTGGGTGATGAGGGTGGCTTCGCTCCTGATCTGCCCTCTAATGCTGCGGCGCTGGAGGTCATTTCCGAAGCAGTTGAGAAGGCAGGCTATAAGCTGGGTTGCGATGTTTATCTTGGCCTTGATGTAGCGAGCTCTGAGTTTTATAAGAATGGGGTGTATACGCTGGCTTCGGAAAATAAAACGTTTGATGCGGCCGGGTTCTCTGATTATTTGAGTAAGCTGGTGGCCGACTTTCCAATTATCTCTATTAAAGACGGCATGGATGAAAGTGATTGGGATGGCTGGGCAACTCTGACCAAAGCGCTGGGCGAAAAAATTCAGCTGGTTGGTGACGACTTGTTCGTGACAAACACCACTATTCTGTCGCGTGGTATTAATGACAATATAGCCAACTCTATTTTAATTAAGCCAAACCAGATAGGCACGCTCACCGAAACATTGCAGGCCATTGATATGGCTATTGCTGCGGAGTATTCAGCAGTGGTCTCTCATCGTTCGGGCGAAACCGAAGACGACACCATTGCCGATATTGCTGTGGGTACCTTAGCAACGCAAATCAAAACCGGCTCTCTGTGTCGCTCTGATCGCATGGCCAAATACAATCAATTGCTCCGCATTGAAGAAGTGCTGGGCAGCGATGCAAGCTACGGAGGTAAGCAGGCTTTTCCGGTAAAATTCTAATTTTTGGTGCCGCGTAAGGCTAGCCAATAACTTTTACTAAGGGTCTGACAACACTGAATAATGCGCACTGCCGGTTCTAATACGCTCTTTTTTAAATTGCTGCTGTTGGTGTTGGCGGTGGTGCTCATTATGCTTCAGGTTCGTCTTTGGTTTTCTGAAGATGGTTATCGCGAGGTGTCGCGTCTTGATGACGAGGTTGTGGCGCAGAAGCTGGAAAACGACAATTTGGGTGAGCGCAATGCTCGTCTTGCGGCGGATGTCTTGGATCTTAAAAGTGGCAACTCGGCTATTGAAGAGCGTGCCCGTGCAGATTTGGGTATGGTTGAGGATGATGAAGATTTCTTTCTATTCGGAGAGGAGTCGCCTAAGTCCGAGTCAGTGGTTCCTTGAGCACCAAGTCCCGGTTCGCAGCGTATAGCCCGCCCGAAGAGTTTGCGTTAAGTGATCCATGCCCGCATTTGGCGGCGTTTTTTTGAACTTTTCTTTTCTGACCGCATCCGGTTGTCAGACTCAAACGTGGTGCAGCTGTGAGTCGGTTATCCGCTAAGTATTCATCAATGTCGTCGAAACCCTCATCATCCGCACGACCTTCGATACCAACGGTCATTACGCCTGAGTTACTCGCTGAGCTTGATGTACTGCATGGCTATACTGACCCTGCAAAGCTTGCCAGTCCTTTTGGTCCGGTTCATGCCACCGGCGTTATACGTGCCGAGCCCGGCGACTTTCGAGTGAATGAACTGCCATTGGATTTGCCTTGCGGGGAAGGCGAGCATGCCTGGTTACGTATTCGTAAAGTTGGGAATAACACTGCCTGGGTTGCTAAACAGCTAGCAACCTTTGCCGGTGTTGAACCCCGCGATGTCAGTTATGCGGGGCTTAAAGACCGAGATGCCATTACTGAACAGTGGTTTAGTGTTTGGCTGCCCGGGCGCCCCGATCCTGACTGGTCGATTTGGGCCGCTGGTGGGGTGGAAGTGTTGGAGGCAGTCCGACATCGTAAGAAGCTGCGGCGCGGCGATTTACGCGGTAACGAGTTTCGCTTGCGGGTGCGCGAGCTGAATGGAGATATCGAAGCGCTTGAAGCGCAATTGAGTCAGCTGGCCAAGACCGGTGTACCCAACTACTTCGGTTATCAGCGTTTCGGACGGGAAGGTGGCAACTTGCGGCTGTTACTTGGCAAGCGTCCGCCGGATCGCGATCAGCGCAGCATGGGCTATTCCGCGTTGCGCTCAAGCCTGTTTAATGGTTTTTTAAATAACAGAGTTCTGGGCTTGTTCTGGAGTCGTTGTGATGGTGATTCACGCGAGGGTGATGTTCACTTATCTGAGCGTGATGGCGATCTGCCTGCTTATACAGCCCTTTGTGGTGATGCTGCATTGGGTCGGCCGACGGCCGCTCTATTCGGTGAGGGCCGTGGCCGATTGTCGCCGTCTGAAACCGCATTTTTCGCCGATTTTCCCGCTGTAACCGCATTGCTCATTAAAGAAGGTCTTAAGCTGCATCGCCGGTCGATGTGGTTACCGGTGGTCTCATTGGGGTACAGTTTTCATGAAAACTCTATGGAGTTGACCTTTAGTTTGCCCCCCGGAGCCTTTGCTACCACTGTGCTAGACATGCTATTGGGCTACCGACTTGGCAATGTGCCGGTAATACAGGATGATTCCTAAACTGCAGACAGCGGAATAAACAATGCTTAAAGTTATCGAACATGGTGCGGTATTTGAGATCCGTATGGATAAGGCACCCGCCAATGCGATGGACATGCCCTTTATTAAGGCGCTTCATGCCGTCCATCGGGAAGTTTGCGGTCAGGGTGCTGCTGCCGTAGTGATATCTGGTCGTTCAGGCATGTTCAGCGGCGGTCTGGATGTGCCTGCATTGATGGGGCTGGAGTATGCCGCGATGCTTGAATTCTGGGTTGGCTTTATGGACCTGATGCAGGCCGTGGCTTCAAGTCCGGTTCCAGTCACTGCCGCTATTACCGGGCACAGTCCGGCAGGTGGCTCAGTGCTGGCTTTGCATTGTGACTATCGGGTAGCCGCCGCAGGTGATTTCAAGATAGGGTTGAATGAGGTGCAAGTAGGGTTGCCGGTGCCCTCAACTATCGGCCGCATGCTGGCGTCATTGGTAGGTCCGCGTAAGGCGCAGCAGCTCACAATGCAGGGCAAACTCATTAACCCTGCTCAGGCTTTGGCGCTGGGGATGGTCGATGAGCTCGTTGAGCCTGATAGTGTGGTTGCCCGAGCTGTCGAATGGTCTCAGCAACTGATAAGCCTGCCACCGATAGCAATGAATACCACTCGCTTGCAGGCTAAGGCAGATCTTTTGCAGCATCTGGCCGATGCCAATGATGCTCAGGTAACTACTGAATATTGGTTTAGCGACGAGACTCAGGCTGCTATGCAGGCTCTGGTCGCAAGATTGCAGGATTAGCGGGTTAAATGAAATCAGCATCCTGATCTTGCGTTAGACTTCGCATATTTTAAAACGGTCCTTTTAGCGCAGCAACACGTACAGAGCGCCCGAGCCACCATGCTGTTGCGGTGCCGGAGTGTACGCGAGTACCGCATCGCTTTGTTGTAACCAGCCCATAACATTCGGTCTGATCTTCGGTCCTTTGGCAGAGTGCAAGCCTTTGCCAGTGACTATTCTTATGCAGCGCAGATTGCGCTCGCTGCAATAGCGTATAAACAGACGCAGTTCTTTGATGGCTTCAGCGACAGTCATGCCGTGCAGATCGATGTATTCTTCTATCGGCAGTTTTCCACCGCGCAGTTCTCTCAGGTCTCTTTTGCTTACTTGCGTACGATGAAAGCTGAGATTGTCGCCCAGGGTACCGATGATGCTATCCGGCGGAATCTGATTTTGCAGATCTTCCTGACGGGCAGCTTCCTGTTTGGCGCGCTCACGATTCTGACGCAACACTGTTTTGGGCTTTGGAGGTGATCGATGCTGATGTCGGACACGTGCTTTGATCGGCGTTACATCACCCGAGAGCTTCAGAAATAAATCGGCATCACTCTTAGGTTTTGATTTGTCATTTTTGTCGTTCATAGTTACTAAGTTTAACGCAGAATAAAATCTGACTATGGGTAAATTTTTCTCGTTACCAGACTTGATTTTTAAACATGACGTTGATGAATATTGTCATATACCACCTTCGCTAAAGCTCAGATCATTCGAATTTTTTACCAGTAAGGCATTGTCATCATCCGGGTCATCCAGCTGCTGCAGCGTTGCTTTACTGGGGCACACTGCCAGCAGCATAAACTTTGCATGCTTACCAATAGCGCATTGCCCGATGATGAATTTGGGGTAGCCCTGAAGGCAAGTGACGAAAAGTACTGCCGGAAGTCGCCTAATAATGAGACAATGCCCGCCAATTTGGCGTATTCATTATTTTTGCATCGTCTGGCACCCGCAACTGGTTTTACGCAGGCTGTCTTGATGCTTGGCGGCTTTTTCCAAATACAATGAAAATACTATTGAGCAATGACGACGGGTACCACGCAGAGGGCTTAGCAACGCTGGCGCTTGGCCTAAAAGACTTGGGGGAGCTCACTATTATTGCACCAGACCGCAATCAGAGTGGCGCCAGTCATTCGCTAACATTGGATATGCCGCTGCGGGTAAGTCAGACTCAGGACGGCATTTACTACGTCAACGGCACGCCTACTGATTGTGTCCATTTGGCAATTACTGGCTTGTTGAAGGAAGACCCTGACATGGTGGTTTCGGGTATTAATCATGGCGCCAACCTCGGTGATGATGTGCTCTATTCGGGGACCGTCGCTGCCGCAGTGGAAGGGCGTTTTCTCGGTCTTCCGGCAATTGCTGTGTCGTTAGTGGGCGACAACCCGAAGCACTTCGATACTGCGGCACAGGTCGTGCGTGACTTGGTTATACATTTGATGAAGCATCCGTTGCCGGCTAATACTGTGCTGAATGTCAACGTGCCCGATGTTCCTTACGGTCAGCTTAATGGCTTCGAGTCTACCTGTTTGGGCAATCGGCATCGCGCGGAGCCTGTCGTGCCAATGCGCGACCCGAAAGGGCGTGAGGTTTATTGGGTGGGGCCTGCAGGTATAGGCCAGGAGGCCGGACCGGGGACCGATTTTTATGCCATCGAGCATCATCGTGTTTCTGTTACGCCGCTGCAGGTTGATCTTACCCGTTATGATCATATTGACCGCATTGCTGAGTGGCTCCCAAAAGAGTTGTCGAAGTGAGTGTTGTGGCTTACACGGGAAATTTAGATTGAATGCTTCAGCGCATACTGAGGGTATTGGTATGACCTCGGCCCGCACCCGTGAACGGCTCATTAATCGCTTGATGGATAACGGCATAACCAATCAACTGGTGCTGGATCGATTTCGTTCGGTGCCCAGGCATTTATTTGTTCAGGAGGCGCTAGCCAGCCGCGCCTATGAGGATGATGCCTTGCCTATCGGCTTTGGTCAGACTATTTCACAGCCATTGATTGTGGCACTCATGACGCAGGCATTGTTGGAGGAGTCCGACGGCTCCTTGCGGAAAATGCAAAAGGTTTTGGAGATTGGCACCGGCTGCGGTTATCAGACTGCGGTGTTGGCACCGTTAGTGGCTACTGTTTACTCCATTGAGCGCGTGGCACCGCTTTTGCAGGAAACGCGAAAGCGGTTGTCTTCGCTTAATATTGCCAATCTTCGCTTGCGTCGTGACGATGGTCATCGCGGCTGGCCAGGCCAGGCTCCGTTTGATGGCATTATCGTCACCGCGGCACCTACTGATGTGCCACAAAACCTGTTGGCCCAATTGGCGCCTGGCGGTCGCTTGATTATGCCGGTAGGTGAGCAGAGCACCGCTCAGACGCTGTTGCGCATTACCGCGACCGAGTCTGGTTTTGTTGAAGAGAAGCTTGGTAAGGTTGCTTTTGTGCCGATGATTGAAGATTAGCCCTATGCGTATATTTGCTTCACTAATGGACAAAATGCTTGAGTGGTCGAAACACCCTAAGGCGCCTTGGTTCCTGGGCGGTTTAAGCTTTGCCGAGTCTTCGTTTTTTCCAATACCACCCGATGTCATGCTCGCCCCCATGGTGCTGGCTAAGCCTCAGTCCGCGTGGCGTCTGGCAACAATTACCACGGTCGCCTCTGTGCTGGGCGGTATGGCGGGTTTTGTGATTGGTGTGTTTGCTCTGGATATGATCGAGCCGGTGCTGCGTGACTGGGGTCAGTGGGAAACCTATGAACATGCTCGTGAGTGGTTTGCCAAGTGGGGCATCTGGGCTGTGTTAATTGCCGGTTTTTCGCCCATTCCATACAAAATTTTTACTATTGCTGCCGGTGCAATGTCGATGGCATTTTTGCCGTTTGTCGTTGCATCTGCAGTGGGTCGTGGTGCGCGATTCTTTCTGGTGGCAGGTTTAATGGCCTGGGGTGGCCCTAAGTTTGAAGCGAAACTGCGCGAGTATATCGACATTATCGGCTGGAGCGTCGTTGCCCTTGTCGTGGTGGCGTACGTTCTATTACGGGGTTAGTTGTGGGCAGAGCTTTATGGCTTGGCGTGGTTTGCTCTTTGCTGGTGGCTTGCAGCAGCGGCACCCTAAGCTGGCCTTCGAGCTATCACGTAGTAAAGCGAGGCGATACTCTATTCTCTATTTCCTGGCAGTATGGCTATGACTATCGAGAACTGGCAGCTTGGAATAACCTGGGTGACGGCACCTTAATTTATGAAGGTCAGATCATCAGTTTGGTGCCGGGCTATAGCGGAAGCGGCGGTCGGGCCGCAGTGCCGAAGCCGGCCAATACCCGATCGAAGCCACTCCCAAAATACACGCCACCACCGGAGCAAAGCGTGTCCGGCTGGCAATGGCCGACGCAGGGTAAGGTCATTGCTGGCTATAAAAAAACCATTAAAACCGACTCGGGCATCAGCATTGGTGGTCGCTATGGGCAGCCTATAAATGCCTCGTCCGCCGGCCGTGTTGTTTATGCTGGTAGCGCTTTAAAAGGTTACGGTAATCTGTTAATTATCAAGCATAACAATACTTACCTTAGTGCTTATGGGTTTAATTCCGAGCTGCTGGTGAAGGAAGGTGACCGCGTCAGCAGTGGGCAGACAATCGCCCTCATGGGGCAGACTAATGCCGGTGAGGTGTTGCTGCATTTCGAGATTCGCAAGAACGGTAAGCCGGTGAATCCGGTCAATTATTTACCACGCTCCTGATGACTTTGCCGCGAGCTTTCTCAGACGAGCAATGCGGCAACCACTGAGCGTGATTCACCATTCAATACATTAAAGGTGCGGCAAGCTGCCGCCGTATCCATCACCTCAAAGGCAATACCTTGTTGCATGATCAAGGTAATCAGTTCGATGCTCGGAAACAGCTGGGTCGCGCCTGTGCCCAGTAGAATGATTTCAGGCTTAAGTTCGAGTGCTGCTGCAAAGTCATCGCGCATCATTTCGCCTAACGGTGCCGGTTGCCAGTGCTTGAACACTTGCTTTCCATGAATCAGGCAATTGCAGGTAATGAGCGTATCGTTAACGCTCAGTTGGCCCGGTGACCAGGACTGGATAACAATATCTTTGTCTAAAGTAAGCTGCATATGTGCATACTAGAGCAATACAAGCATGGTCGGCACACTTGCCGGCATATTTTGAAAAAAATCGTAAAGGATTATGTCTTGACTACAGAAATACGCCGCAGAGATGCAGGCAAAGGCGGCGAGTTGCCGCTGGATTTATCGGCGGTATTGCGCTGGATCTACGCTGCGCGCGGGGCTGATGCGTCCAGTCTGCAGCTCGGACTGGCCAATATGATTCCGGTGAGTCAGTTGGGCGGCGTAGAAGATGCGGTGATCCGTTTGCTTAAAGCCCGACAGAACCGGGAGAAGGTACTGATTTTGGGCGACTTTGACGCCGATGGTGCAACGGCTACTGCGGTGATGATGCGTTGTCTTGAGGCTTTTGGCTATGAGGGCGTGAGTTACATGGTGCCGGACCGCTTCACATTCGGTTATGGCTTGTCTGCGGGCATTACCGAAGAGGCGGCAAAGTTGCAGCCTAGCGTAATTATTACCGTCGACAACGGCATTAGCAGTATCGATGGCGTAGCCCGTGCGAATGAATTGGGTATTGATGTAGTGATTACCGATCACCACTTGCCAGGTGAGCAGTTGCCGGCAGCTGTCGCGATTGTAAACCCGAACGCGCCCGGCAATGAATTTCCGAGTAAGTATTTGGCTGGCGTAGGCGTGGCATTTTATGTAATGGCAGCACTCGGCAAGGCATTGGCAGGAGCGGGTGTTATTTCTTCTGAAGTCGCGAAGACTGCTGCGGTAAGTTGTCTGGATCTGGTTGCTCTCGGCACAGTGGCCGATTTAGTGCCACTGGATCACAATAACCGGGTGCTCGTTTCACAGGGTCTGGCTCGTATTCGCGGTGGGTTATCCCGTCCGGGAATTTATGCTTTATTTGATTCTGCCAATCGCAATGCTCAGTCTGTGGTGGCTTCAGATATCGGCTTTGGTATTGCCCCGCGTTTGAACGCAGCCGGCCGATTGGATGACATGTCATTGGGGATTGATTGCTTACTGGCTTCCGATGCTGCATCGGCCAGAGAGATGGCAGTGCGGCTTGATAGGCTTAACAAAGAGCGTCGTGGTCTGCAGGATCAGATGCAGGAAGATGCCGGGCAATTGCTCGATAAGCTCGATGCGAAACTTGGCACTGACACGTGCTGGGGTTATTGCCTATTCGATGAGCAATGGCATCAGGGTATCGTTGGTCTGGTGGCTACCAAAATTCGCGATCGGGTTAAGCGTCCGTCCATCGCTTTTGCGCCGGCGGATGTCGGCAGCAGCGAACTAAAAGGTTCGGGTCGCTCCGTTAAAGGGGTGCATCTGCGCGACGTATTGGCGGAAGTTAATGCGCAACATCCGCATATGATCGACCGATTTGGTGGTCACGCAATGGCTGCGGGTCTGAGTTTGCAGGCAGATAGATTAAAGCCTTTTATGCAGGCATTTGATGCCGCTGTGGCTTTGCATCAGGAGCAAATTACCGATGTCGACACGCTCTGGTCTGATGGCGAGCTGGCAGCTGCAGAGCTTAATTTGCCATTGGCTGAAACGCTGCGCAATGCGGGCCCCTGGGGCCAGGCTTTCCCTGAGCCCTTATTTGACAACCGTTTCAGAGTGATTGATAAGCGTGTGGTGGGTGCGCGCCACCTGAAGCTGACCCTTGAGCCAAAGGGCGGCGGTGCCGAGATCGACGCCATTGCCTTCAATCGCGATGAGCTCCCCCGGAGGCATAGCGGTGGCAGTGATGGGCTCTATCGCATGGCCTATCGATTGGATGTGAACGAATTCCGTGGGCGTCGCAAGCTGCAGCTGGTTGTGGAACATATTCAATCCGACTAGCATCATTATTCTTTACGTATTTACGGGTTATTGACGAACTATGGAAACGGCGCAGATTAAATCCAGCCTGACCGACCTTCGCGAACGCACTGCTGCGTTGAGGGGGTATCTTTGACTTTGAAGGCAAACAGGAGCGTTTAGAGCTCGTTAATCAAGAACTTGAAGACCCTGAAGTTTGGGCTGATCCGGCGCGCGCAGAGGGGCTTAATAAAGAGCGATCTGTGCTCGAAAAGGTTGTGAGTTTTTTGGGTCAGGCCGACCACTTAATTGATGATGGTTTTGAGTTGTTGCAGTTGGCAGAAGAAGACAATGATCAGGATATGCTCGACAGCGTCCTTACTGATCTTGATGCTGTTAAAAGCGAAATTGAAAAGTTGGAATTTCAGCGGATGTTTTCCGGCCCGGCGGACGCTGCCAGTGCCTTTCTCGATATCCAGGCGGGTTCCGGTGGCACCGAGGCACAAGATTGGGCCGAAATGTTATTGCGCATGTATCTGCGCTGGGCAGAGCAAAATGGTTTTGATGCTGAGCTCATTGAGGTCTCTGCCGGCGAGGTTGCTGGTATTAAGAGCGCTACCGTGCACATCAAAGGCGAGTATGCATTTGGCTGGTTGCGGACTGAAATCGGCGTGCATCGCTTAGTGCGTAAATCACCATTTGATTCAGGTAATCGTCGGCATACCTCGTTTTCGGCTATTTTCGCTGCTCCCGAAGTTGACGATGACATTGAAATCGAAATTAATCCTGCCGATTTGCGCGTGGATGTTTACCGTGCCAGTGGTGCGGGTGGTCAGCATGTGAATAAAACTGAATCAGCGGTGCGCATTACCCACTTGCCGACCAATATTGTGGTGCAGTGTCAGAATGATCGTTCGCAGCATAAAAATCGTGATACCGCGATGAAGCAGTTAAAGGCTAAGCTTTATGAGCATGAACAGCAGATGCGGAATGCAGAGATGAAAAACGTGGAGGACGCTAAGTCAGATATTGGCTGGGGTAGCCAGATTCGCTCGTATGTGCTCGATCAATCCCGTATTAAAGATTTACGTACCGGCGTTGAAACCGGTAATACCGATGCCGTGTTAAACGGTTCCTTGAATCAATTTATTGAGGCCAGCCTGAAACAGGGTCTGTAGACTGTATAGCTATGTCTGATAACAATAACAACACATCCATTGATCAAAATAAGTTGGTTGCTGAGCGACGCCAAAAACTGACGGCTCTGCGAGAGCAGGGCTTTGATTTTCCGAATGAGTTCCGGCGTAACACGCTGGCTGGTCAGGTTAAGGCTATTTACACTGAGCACAGCAATGAATTGCTTGAAGAGAGGGCTATCGAAGTGCAGGTTGGTGGCCGCATGATGACCCGCCGTATTATGGGTAAGGCGAGTTTTGCCACTTATCAGGATCGCAGCGGAAAATTGCAATTGTTTGTTCAGCGCGATGCAGTAGGCGAAGAGGTTTATAAGAGTTTTAAAACCTGGGATCTTGGTGACATTGTTTGGGCACGCGGTGTGTTGTTCCGCACGAAGACAGGCGAGTTGTCGGTTAAGGTTTCTGAATTGCGCCTGCTAACTAAATCATTGCGGCCATTGCCGGATAAATTTCATGGGCTTTCTAATCAGGAAACCCGCTATCGGCAACGCTATGTTGATCTCATTATGAGCGATGACTCGCGCACGGTGTTCACGCGTCGCTCACAAATAGTGAAGTATATTCGTTCGTACCTTGATTCTATGGAGTTTCTCGAGGTTGAAACACCAATGATGCATGCTATTCCTGGCGGTGCCGTGGCAAGGCCTTTCGTGACTCATCATAATGCTTTGGATGCTGAGTTTTATTTGCGTATTGCGCCTGAGTTGTATCTTAAGCGTCTGGTCGTCGGGGGGTTTGAGCGGGTGTATGAGATCAACCGCAGCTTCCGCAATGAGGGCGTGTCGACGCGCCACAACCCTGAGTTTACTATGCTCGAACTCTATATGGCTTATGCCGATGAGCAGGTGCTCATGGATTTGCTGGAGTCTATGTTCCGCGGGGTCTCCGAGGCGGTTTTGGGCACAACCACCGTGACCTATGATGAGCGGGACTACGATTTATCTCAGCCGTTTAAGCGCATGTCGGTTGAAGAGTCGGTAATCCAATTTAATTCTGACTTGGATGCAGCGAAGCTGCGTGATCGTGATTACCTTGTTGCGGTTTGTGAGCGTATGGAGATCCACGTCGAAGCGGGTTACGGTGCCGGCAAGCTAATGATTGAAGTGTTTGAGAAAACTGTCGAGGATCAGCTGTTTGAGCCGACATTTATTACGGGCTACCCCGCTGAGGTTTCACCATTGGCGAGGCGTACTACGGCAGATCCATGGCTCACTGACCGATTTGAATTCTTTGTGCATGGTCGCGAATTGGCCAATGGCTTTGCCGAGTTAAACGATGCCGAAGATCAGGCAGAGCGATTCCATCACCAGGTGGAGCAAAAAAACGCCGGCGATGATGAGGCTATGTTTTACGATGCGGATTATATCAACGCATTAGAAATTGGTTTGCCGCCAACCGCAGGCTTAGGTATCGGTATCGATCGTTTGGTGATGTTTTTGACTGATTCGCCATCAATACGTGATGTGCTGTTGTTTCCGCACTTGAGGAAGCTACAGGACTAGTTGATGTGCATTAGATGTCGCTTTAATAGCCCGCTTCGGTAGTTTTATAGGGTTGAGGGGCGCAGCAAGTGTATTTTGTGGTCTTCAGGCGTTGTGGTTGCGGTGTATTAAGAGAGCCGGCATCGCGCATTGGTCATCCTCTGTCCATGCGTAGATTTATGTTCAGCCCTAGGGCTATCATAAAGGCATGATTCATCGCCTTATTGTTCTCTGGATGTGTTCGCTGTGTTGCGCACTTGCCGTAGCCGAGAATATGTTCGATGGGCAGGGAGGCACGCTGAGTAGAGCCGATCTGTTTGCCGCAATTAGCGCCGCTGATGTGGTGGTGCTTGGTGAAGTGCACACCGATGCGGGTGGGCATCGATGGCAGCAGAATCTGCTGCGTGATTTAGTTGATCAGAATATCGAGTTCATTTTATCAGTTGAAGAATTCGACCGTAGCCAGCAGTTAGCACTGGATGAGTTCTCCGACAAAAAAATTAATGGCCAGGCGCTTAAAGACATTCGAGCATTTGTTGGCCCATCGGTGCGTGATCAATGGCGGGAGTGGTATCTGCCGCAGCTCGAAATTGCCCGCGACGGAGGCGTATCATTAATTGCAAGTAACTCGCCGCTTAAATATTCCCGTATGGCCCGCAATGTGGGGTGCACAAATATCAGCGATCTTTCGGATGCCGAGCGTGCATTGTTTGAGTGCCCTCTGCTGCCAGTAGACCTTCTCTATCAGGCGCGTTTTTATCGGACGATGGAAAAGGTTTCACGGAGTAATAAGAAGTGGGGTATGAAACCACTTAGTCAGTTGCAGATGTCAAAAATGTTTCGTGCGCATCGCGTTTGGGATGCAACCATGGCAGGATCAATTGCCGATGCCCGTGAGCGACACAAGCTTAAACTGGTGCATATCGTTGGTAGCTTTCATTCTGACTACAACGGCGGTTTGATTCAGGAGTTACAGGCACGTGCTTCGTCGGATCGTGTTTTGGTGATCTCAATTAGACCGGGCCGGGCGGCCCAGTTGCCGGTAGCCGATCAGCAGCGTGCCGATATACTGGTGTATAAGGGGACATGACAATGAGTAACAGTAATCTGCCGGACAACTCCGTTGATACCAGCGACAGTACTGAAGACATCGATGCCACTTTGCTTTCACGCCGCACCATGCTCGGTTTGGCCGCAGGTTCCGCCAGTCTGGCGTTTGCCAACGCCTGCAGTTCAGAGAGCAGTTCATCATCGGTAGCGACCGGCGCCGCATTGAGCGGCAATATTCAGGCTCCCTTCAAAAGCATGCGCGATTATGTGGCCGCACTTGATGCATATGGCTTGGTCATGCGGATAGCCGAAGTTAACCAGGATGAATATGAAGCCACTGGACTGATGTGCCGTGCCCGGGACCAGCATGGCATGCGAGGTGCGCCGTGCTTTATGTTTGATGGGGTTGTTATTGGCGGTAAGAAGGTGAAGGGACCATTGTTAGTGAATGAAAGCGGTAACTCTCATGCTGAGTGCATTGCCTTCGGTCTTGCGCCGGTGGATGATGGGCCGATCAGTACTGAACCATTTAACAGTTACCGCAAAGCTCGCGAGTATGTGGAGCAACTGTTGCTTGCCAACGACGGCGAGTACCCGACAATATCCCCGGTAGTTGTTGAGGCCGCTGACTCACCGTGTAAAGAAGTAATATTGCATGGAGATGAAATAGACTTAACTAAGTTTGCATTTATTCAGGGTAATCCGGCTGATGCTGGGCGTTACATAAATACCGGTCAGGTTTACACCCGCCATCCAAAGTACGGCGTGAACTTCGGTACCTATCGTTGTCACCTGCGCGGCCCGCGTGAGTTGGGCCTTAACTCGGAGCCGGGGCAGACCGGGTATCGTCATTTAAAAGCGGCGCAGGCTCGTGGCGAAAAGGTGGCACAGGTTTCAATAGTGCTCACGCCCGATCCTTATGTCTGGATGGTCGCGGGCAGTAAAATGTCTTTCGGCAAAAATGGATTAGTGGATGAGATGTCCATCGCCGGTGGTTTAGCGGGGCAGGGCATTGACACTGTAAAATGCGAGACTAACAGCTTTATGGTGCCGGCGAATGCCGAAATGGTGATCGAAGGTGAGGTGCCGCTTGATGATCTGCGTCCGGAAGGCCCTTACGCTGAAATGGTCGGGTATCAGGGCAAGGTAAAGGATGAGGTGTTCTGGTTACGGGTTACCGCGGTAACTCATCGGCGAAACCCGTGGTTAATGAACAATTTTACCGGTGAGCAGGCGGGTGCATTAATGGCTGCCGGTCATGCGCGCTCGTTTATGCGTTTAAAAAAGAATTATCCTGCTGTTGTAGATTTCTTTCCAGATACGCGTGCGGTCGGGTTCTATTTTGTCAGCATCAGTAAAACCCGGCCAGGTCAGGGCTTGGAAATTGCCCGGGCGATAGCAGAGCGTGATTTCTTTGCCAAGATTGTTGTGGTGCTTGATGACGATGTTGATGTGACCGATCACGATGCCGTGCTTGCGGCTATCGGTGCGCGATGGCAACCGTATGGCAATCTTCAGGTTTACGAAGAAAGGCCGGCTTTGCCATTGGATCCGAGCTCGGTAAAAGTGGGTAAGGGCAGTAAGATAGCAATCGATGCCACGCGGCAGTGGCCTGAAGAGAACGGGCCGACGGTATTTCCTGCAACGAATGAGTCGTTACTATTGGCGGGTGCACCAGATGCGTTTGCTAACGTCGATGCGAAGTGGGGCGATGCTTTGCGCTTGTGGCGGCCCGGGTCAGGCTAGCTGCCCGGAAAAGACCTATCGGCATTATTGTTGTATAACTTTCGTATGATCCGGGAGATCCGAAATGGCAGTTTGGCACACCAAAACAGACCAGCCTCAACTTGTACCTAAGTTTATGAGCTGGTTAGAGCAGCGCAATCCGCATGAGCCTGAGTTCCATCAGGCTGTTTATGAAGTGGGTATTAATGTGCTGCCGTTTTTACGTAAACATCCCCAGTATATGGATGCTGCCATCTTTGGTCGCTTAACTGAGCCTGATCGCATTATTACTTTTCGCGTGGTTTGGTGCGACGATAAAAACAAAGTGCATATTAACCGCGGTTATCGGGTTCAGCATTGCAATGCTATTGGGCCTTATAAGGGTGGTATTCGTTTTCACCCAAGTGTGAATCTTAGTATTCTTAAGTTTCTCGCATTTGAACAAACGTTTAAAAACAGTCTTACCGGTTTGCCCTTGGGTGGCGGTAAAGGGGGCTCCGATTTCGACCCCAAGGGAAAGTCTGACGCCGAAGTTATGCGATTCTGCCAATCGTTTATGACCGAGTTATATCGGCATATAGGCCCAGATACCGATGTGCCTGCCGGCGACATTGGCGTGGGCGCACGTGAGGTCAGTTATTTGTTTGGTCAGTACAAGCGCTTGTCAAACACCTTTACCGGTGTGATGACCGGTAAAGGCTTGTCGTTTGGCGGCAGTCAGATTCGTACCGAAGCCACTGGTTATGGTTGCGTCTACATGATGGAGGATATGCTTGCCACCCGTGGTAATACATTAGAAGGTAAAACTGCTGTGGTCTCGGGGTCGGGAAATGTCGCTCAATACGCCGTCGAAAAGTTGATCGAGCAGGGTGCTAAGCCGGTCACAATGTCCGATTCATCCGGTTTTATTTTTGACCCTGCTGGCATTGATCGTGCCAAGTTGCATTGGATCCGCGACCTCAAAGATACTCGCCGGGGGCGTATTTCGGAATACGCCGATGAGTTCGGCGTGAATTTTTATCCTGGCGAACGCCCATGGAATGTACCATGCGAACTTGCATTTCCCTGTGCCACTCAGAATGAACTCAATGTTCATGAAGCAAAGGCGTTGATCGCCAGCGGATGCATCGGTTTGTCAGAAGGTGCCAACATGCCTTCCGAGCAGGATGCCATTGATGTGTTCCAACAGGCAAAAATTTTGTTTGCACCCAGTAAAGCCGCCAATGCCGGCGGCGTTGCTGTTTCCGGACTGGAGATGAGCCAGAACAGTATCCGGATGTCATGGAGCCGCGATGAGCTGAACAACCAGCTCCGCGATATCATGCGCAATATTCATGCTCAGTGTGAGCAATATGGGCGCGAAGATGATGAGTACGTCAATTACTTAAAAGGGGCAAATATCGCAGGCTTCGTTAAGGTGGCCGATGCGATGCTCGCTTATGGCGTAATGTGAAGTGTGGGTATTAGCAGGCTTAAGGTCGTGATCAAAAGCACGACATCTAAAGAAACACTCTGCTATAGTCCTCTGCGTCGTGGCGCACTTCGGTCTGCGCCATCCACTTAAGCAAGGCAGGTTCGCCGGTTTAAGTTCTTAAAACAAAGTCTGGACCGAACCTCGCGCAACCGTTGCAATAACGGATTCTGCACATTGGTCAGGCGCCCCCGGTAAATCAGGTAATGCTTTGCCGGCGGATGTTGGGTAAAGCAACATCCGACAATAGGAGTAAATCCCCACATGTTATTTAATCAGCTCGGTCTGTCGGCCGAACTACTGCGCGCTATTGAACAGCAGGGTTATAGTGAAACCACGCCTATTCAAGAGCAGGCCATTCCGCTTGTTCTTAAGGGTGTCGACCTATTGGCTGGAGCTCAAACCGGCACTGGTAAGACAGCTGGTTTTACGCTGCCCATGTTGCAGCGTTTGCAGGAGCGTCAGGAAAGCAACCCATCAGGAAAAATCCGTGTGCGCGCACTGATTCTTACGCCAACCCGCGAGCTTGCTGCTCAGGTTGCCGAGAGCGTTGAGCAGTACAGCTATTATTTGCCATTTCGCACAGCGGTGATTTTTGGTGGTGTAAAACCGGGCAAGCAAATTGATAGATTGCGTCGAGGCGTGGAAATTATTGTCGCTACTCCCGGGCGTTTGCTTGATCATATAAATCAGGGCAACGTCGACCTTTCGACCGTTGAAATTCTGGTTTTGGATGAGGCCGATCGAATGCTCGATATGGGTTTTATTCGTGATATCCGTAAAATTCTAAAGGTGCTCCCAAAAAGTCGTCAGACTTTATTGTTCTCAGCAACCTTCTCGAAACAGATTAAGTCTCTTGCCAATGACTTTCTTCGTGAGCCTACAGAGGTTCAAGTGACGCCACAAAACACAGCAGTGGAGCGGGTGAGTCAACTGGTGTATCCGGTGGATAAGAGCCGCAAGCGGGAGCTATTATCGCATCGCATTGGCGCAGAAAACTGGAGGCAGGTGCTGGTGTTTACCCGCACTAAACATGGCGCAAATAAATTGGCTGAACAATTAGGAAAAGACGGTATTAATGCACAAGCTATTCATGGCAATAAGTCGCAGAGTGCGCGCACCAAGGCATTGAGCAATTTTAAGGCTGGTCAGACGCGAGTACTAGTGGCTACTGATATTGCCGCGCGCGGTATTGATATCGACCGTTTGCCCTATGTGGTGAACTATGAACTGCCCAACGTACCAGAAGATTACGTGCATCGTATCGGGCGCACAGCGCGAGCCGGTGAAAATGGCCATGCCTTGTCATTGGTTTGTGTTGATGAACTGAAGTTGCTGAGCGATATTGAGCAGCTACTGGGTGAAAAAATACCTAGAGAAGTGATTCCCGGTTACGAAGTTGATCCGAGTATTAGAGCTCAGCCTATTCAGAATGGCAGAGGTGGTGGTCGCAATAACTCGCCTCGTCGCGGCGGTGGTGGGAAGTCACAGGGTAAGCCTGGTGGATCCCGGTCTGGACCCTACAAAGGAAAGTCCAGTGGCAGCAGTGCTTCCAATTCTGGACGACCTAGCGGGAGGAGCAGGAGAAGACGCACGGGCTGAGTTATTTGAGGCTGTGTATAGTATTTTTTAATTGAACCGAGAGATTTTTTCAGTGAGTAATACAGAAGTTATAGAACCCGCTTTTCAGTCCCAGCGCTTTAGTTGCCCGGTATGCGGCGAATTGCATGATCAGGTATGGCTTAACCTCTATGCTGAACAGGTGAATAATCCTGCGGGTGTGCCGTTGCGCATTGAGGGAGCAGGGCTGGAAATGCTGAAGAACAATTCGCAGTTTACACCTGAAGTGCTTAAGCAGAAGGTGGCATACTGGAACAAGGTTAATAATGGGGAAGTGTTTCTTGACCGATGGGCATCTGTAACCACTGATTTGTTTGTTGCCGGTATGGAGTTAAGTGTTTGCCGCGGGTGCATGGCAGTGCAAATCTGGGTGGGTGGCCAGATGGTTTCCCGTTAGTTTGTAGGTTGGGGTGTAAAAAGGAGGTCGGCTTGTGGTTATGCAGTTGAGACAATATTTATCGTTGCTGCTATTCATGGCAGCAATCGCATCAACGCCGGCTTATTCAGCGCAGCCCGTGCTACCTTCGCCGGATTCTTCTGAGTTTTGTCAGCGTGCACAGCAGTTATTGGCTGACACGCTGCTCCTCAGTGACAACACAGTGTTTACCAATATGGCGGAATACCGTCACTCCAAGCCGATGATTGATCCGTTAAAGACCTATCAGGTGGTGGCCTATCAGCTATCCACACCTATTTTGGTGTCGTGCAAGCTCAAAGGTGCTGCGCATATCCGTGCAGCTTATGGCGAGTCAGCTGCGGGTGAGCAACAACCCTGTTCGAGTGTTACCCGTATTGCCCGAGCACAGGCGGCAGACGAGTTGCAGGCGGAAGGTAATGTAACTGGTGCCGATGCGGCCAGAGCGATGGTTATTGAGAATAACGAGCCTGCCATTACCGGCTACAGTTATCTTGCCGATTATGAATTGAGCTATGCGGATGCTAACGGTGTGCTACACATCAATTCGAATTGGAAATTAAATGATTACGACAGTTGGCTGACCTGGGTATTACCAGAGTTTCTCGAGGGTCAGTACTATTGCAATATTCCTACTATGGAGTACATAAAAGGTTTGGCCACGGGTGCCATAATACCCGGTACATTAATCACCACTGATGATGATGCGCCTGTGACGCCCCAGTAAATTTGTACGACCATAGAACTTGTGGGTGGTAGCGACAATACAAACGTGCATTGAGCAAAAAGGTTGAATATGGGAAAAAAAACCGATTGGTTTCCTGTGCTGGCCTCCAGCGAGCTCGGGAAAAGACCGCTGGCAAAAACCCGCTTCGGTGAGAAGCTGGTGTTCTGGCGCAGCAATGATGGTGTTGTGTGTATGCCAGATCGCTGCCCGCATCGCGGTGCTGCGCTAAGTCTCGGAAGGGTTGTGAACAACAATATTGCCTGTCCTTTCCATGGTCTGGAATTTGCTTCGGGCGGAAAATGCGTGCACATGCCGGTGGAGCAGAGCCAGCGTATTCCTGATGATTTCGGCATTCGTTCATACGCCGTATGCGAAGCAGATGGCTACGTATGGCTGTGGCGCGGTGACGAGTTGCCTGCCGCCGAGCGACCGCCAGTGCCAAAGCATTCGGGCCTTATTGGGCGCCGCTACGGTGAATCAACGTCGGTGTGGCCCGCCCATTACACCCGCTGCATCGAAAATGTTTGCGACTTCAGTCATCTGCCCTTTGTGCATTCAAAAACCATCGGCCGGACTATGAGCGATAGTCCAATACCGGTTGAGCTTGAAGAATTCACCGGAGGGTTTCGTGGTTATTTAATGAAGCAAAAAGGCGCCAAGCCAATGCTCGAGTTTTTGTATCCGAACATGTGGATGCTGCATGCTTCCCATAACATCTATATGACGGCAGTGTTTGTTCCGGTGGATGATCACAGTACTGAAGTTTACGGGCGAAGCTATTACCGCTTGCCAATTCCGAAGATGTTGGCTGATGCTTACACCCGCCTATCGCAGCTCATAGTCTTTGCGGAAGACTGGCCAGTTGTTGCGAGTCAAGAGCCCTGGGATGTGAAAGACGCTAGCAATGAAAGACTGCTGCCTAGTGATGCTCCGGTGATCGCATACCGCAAGCTGTTGCGCAATTATCAGTAGTCTATATTCCTATAAACTTCAGGTTCTTGCGGACTTTAGCGCCATTCCTATGGTTCGGACGCTTGATATTTATTTTGTAGTGTGCAAAATAGCAATATGGTCGTCACAGCCTCTGTAAAAGCCGAAAAAAACGATGCCCGCTGGGCTAAAACTCGGCGCAAGTTGCTTGATGGTGGCCGCAGTGTATTTTCGGGGCAAGGCGTTGAAGCGACCACAGTGCTCGATATTATACGCGCTGCTGGCGTATCGCAGCCGTCTTTCTACAATCACTTTGAATCCAAAGATGCGCTGGCACGGGAGATTGCGGCAGAATTTTTTCGCCGGGATCGCGAGCGTAAGCTGCAAGTATTTGAAGAGGTGGAAGATCCGGCTATTGCCATTGCGATAAACGTGCAACAGACACTTGCTATAGCGACTGATGACCCAGTCATCGCTTGGACATTTATCAAGAGTGATCACTTACGTGCATTGGTGATCTCCAGTGATAAAGACCCCCTGGCATCGATGATTAAGGCGGGCGTTAAACAGAAACGGTTTAATGTTCGCAGTGCCCGTACAGTGGCAATCACTATTCGCGGTGCTGCATTGGCAGTGGTGCAGGATGTATTAAATGGCACAGCGGATAAAAATGTTGTGCGTGAATTTCAATGTTTGGTGTTGCGAATGCTGGGTCTTGACTCACAGGAATGCATGGTTGTTGTGAAGCAAGCGACAGTATTGTTTCGTACCGTAAGCAGTTAGGAGTTTAAGTTGTATACAAACGTTTGGTATGTTGCGGGGTTTTCGAAAGATCTCGCAAAAGATCCGGTTAAAGTCACGATGCTGGGTGCAGATTTTGTATTGTTTCGTGAGATGGATGGCACTCCGAAGTGCATCAGTAATGTCTGCCCGCATCGAGGTTCGAGTATGGCAGACGGTATCATCTATAAGGACGGATCTATAGGTTGCCCATTTCATGGCTGGCGTTTTGATGGCGAAGGGGCGTGTACTTTAATTCCGTCGCGCTGTGATCACGAGCCACAGGTTGTGGCCCCAGGTATTAAAATCGATGCTTATCCTACCGTTGAGCGATATGGCTGCATCTGGGTGTTTTTGGGCGATGACCCGGACGCTGCCTCGCCTATTTTTGATGTCCCTGAGTGGGAAGATGATGCGTTTCATCATACGACTAATGAAGAAATCTGGGAAGCTGACTATGTGACTTCAAAGTTTACCAACCTTGATTATGTGCATCTTCCCGTAGTGCATGGCATTTTATTTCAAGGCAATGAGAATCCGATTCAGGCACCCGAGCATGTTGTCACCAGCACCGAACACGGTTTTCAATCCGTGATGCGTGTTAACCCCGCACCCAGTGAGGGAGTCTGGAGTGAAATGCGAGAGGAGGGCGCGAAGGTCGAGTCCAGAATGAAATTCTTTGTTCCTGGTTTTACTTTGCGCGGGCAGGTTGAGATTGGCGGTATTGGTTCCGGCGAATTCAATATTTTCTATGAGTTTACGACGCCTATTGATGAGCATCGTACGATGATGCGCCATATTTTTCTGCGAAATTATCGTATGGAGGCAGACTTTGACGCCGAGCATACGCGCCGTAACCTGCAAAATATTCATCAGGATAAAGATCTTGCCGAACGCCAAAGGCCATTGATTGCTCCTGATGGGCCTAACCCGGATGGGTTTTATACGCATGATGAAGACAAAATTATGCTGACCTATTGGGGTCTCATGGAGCAAATGCGCAACAAGGGCTGGCAGCTTGATCGCAGTAAGCTACACGCTGCGGATATTAAGGTTCGAATCATTCCCTCGCCCAATCGAAAGGCTGACCCAGAAGGCTGGGCTTATCCAGCGGTAGCCTTGTTGGACCCAGCAGATATTACTCAACCCTCTGTGAAGGACCTTAAGTTTGTTGATATCGATAATGTGGAGGCAACGCGAGCTAAAGATTACGGCAAGTCGGAGCCGGTGGTGCCAAGAGATGCAAAATCGAAAGCGACTATGGAATGGGAGGATGAAGCCCTCACAATGATCGAAAAGGCCCCTGGCTTTATACAACCTATGATCATAAAAAATGCTGAAAAAGCAGCGCGGGAGAAGGGCAGCAATTTTGTCACAGTTGAACTTATGAAAGAGTTGCAGGCAAAACAAAATGGTGGTGTGGCGCCAGCAGCTGATGGCTCTGCTCCAAAGCCGAAAATGGCAAAACGTAAACAATCAAAAGGAAGTGTTATGCAGAACGGACAAGAACTCGCAGGTAAAGTTATTATTGTAACCGGCGGTACAATGGGTATTGGGTTTGGTATGGCCACACGCCTTGCTAAGTACGGAGCGAATATTGTTATTACCAGTCGTAATGCCGATACAGGTGAGGAAGCCCTAGCTCGCTTATCTAAAGCTGCGGGCGTTGACGCTAATGCGGTTGCCTATTTCCAGATGGATATCAGCAAAGAGTCTGACAATGAAAATCTTGTTAAGTTTGCTGTTGATAAGTTCGGCCGACTCGACTCTATTATTAATAATGCGGTCTATCCGGGCGATTTCCAAATGTTGGGTGAAGAGCCGCTGGATAGCTTTCAGCAGGTTGTCGATACCAATATCACCGGTACTTATCTCGGCATGAAGTTCGCTATTAAACAGTTTTTGGCGCAGGGTGCTGACACCGGTGATAACTATTCCATTGTCAATATCAGCTCAGGTGCTACCCGTGATACGGGCATGCGTATGGCGCCGTATATCGCGTCTAAGCGCGCAGTTGAAGGTTTGACTCAGGCTGCAGCGTTGGAGTATTCACGGCAGGGTATTCGCGTGAATACGTTGTTATTCGGAGTCTTCGAAACCGAGAAAGCCAAGCAATTTCATGATGCGATGCCAGAATTTGAGCAAAAGAATGCGGCTAAACATCATGTGGGACGCTTCGGAGACCCTGAGCATGATGCCGGTGAGGCTGCGGCTTACCTTATTTCTGATCGCGGCTCATTTGTTACCGGCACCACAATGATTCTCGATGGCGGTATGTGCTTATAGCAGCGCTGCCATTGGCGCACGGCAGATGCTTTGTCTTATTAGTATCGGGTTGTTTGTGGGCGAGTGTCCGGCTTGCAGCGTTGTAATGCAGAGATTTAGCCGCAACTCAACACATTGATGCCTCGAGAGCTCACCGGCGTATGGCTCCGCAGTGTCGCTTGGCCATAGGCCTGCTTTTGTGTTTGCCCGAAGTAACGCGTTTAATGGCTGCAATTAATCCGTTGATTCTGTGTTTCTCCGGATTATTCGCTGAGTAATTTCTCTGGAGACCGGCATGCGTCGTGAGATAGAAACCTTTGATGACGGTGCGCAGACTGTGCGACTTTTCGACGCGAATAATCGCTTGGTTCGCATTGAAACTTACGCCAGCGGTAATGCACTCAAAGCCGCCATCCACTATCTCTATGACAAAGCAGATAACAATGTGGAGCGGATTGTTTATAGCGGTTCTGGAGAGGAGTTACGAAGACTGTATTTTGATGCGGATGGTAATGAAATAGCTGATACCAATGCAGCTCCGGTTCGTTGGGCAGCTATGGATGGCTCCGACGAGGGTTTTGACCCAAAAGGCTCAGAGCAGTTAAGCGCCAAAGAAACGAATACCAGTAATGAGTAATTCTTTCAGCAATCTTGCCGCTGGGCTGTCGCCCGGCATTATTGGCAATCTGGCGTCTCTTGGTTACCACGAAATGACGCCGATTCAGGCAGAGAGTCTGCCGCATATTCTTTCGGGTAAAGACGTTATTGGCCAGGCGCGCACTGGCTCGGGCAAAACTGCTGCCTTTGGCCTTGGCCTAATCTCCATGCTCGACACCCGAATATTTGATGTGCAGGCGCTGGTTCTGTGTCCTACGCGGGAGCTGGCAGACCAAGTTGCCAAGGCCATTAGGCGATTAGCGCGGGCAACGCCGAATGTAAAAATTCTTTCATTATGTGGTGGAGTGCCTTTTCGCCCACAGGCAGCATCATTGGAATACGGGGCGCATATTGTTGTGGGCACGCCCGGCCGTATTGAGGATCATCTGCGTAAGCAGACGCTTGACCTTGATGCAGTGAAAGTACTGGTGCTTGACGAGGCTGACCGGATGCTTGATATGGGTTTTCAGGACAGCATTGAGAATATTATTGAGCAGATTCCGCAGCAGCGGCAGACTCTTTTATTTAGCGCAACCTTCCCTGATTCAATTCATTCTGTAGCCTCAAGTGTAATGCAAGATCCGGTAATCATTGATGTAGCGGCGAGTCATGACAGCAGTACTATTGAGCAGCATTTCTACCTCGTAAATGACAGTGCCGACATCCGGACTAATGCAGTGCAGTTGCTGTTATTCCAGCATTCGCCTACTTCAGCGGTCGTGTTCTGTAATATGAAGAAGGAGGTCGCCAAGCTCGTACAGCAATTGGTCGAGGCTGGCTTTTCTGCTTTGGCTTTGCACGGTGATTTAGAACAGCGTGATCGCGATAGCACACTGGTGCGTTTTGCTAATGGCAGCGCCACAGTACTGGTGGCCACCGACGTTGCCGCACGCGGGCTTGATATTGAAAGTATTGATGTTGTGATTAACTTTCAGCTCGCTCATGACCCTGAGGCGCACGTCCATCGTATTGGCCGCACCGGCAGAGCCGGACAGCTGGGCCGCGCGTTCACACTGTATTCATCGCGTGAGAGCCATAAAATTGCTGCGCTGGAAGAGCTGTTGCGGTGTTCGGTTGAGCCAGAGAGTCTGCCGCCATCGAGCTTGATGAGTCAGCAGCCTGCAGCGGCCGCGATGACGACATTGCGAATTGATGGCGGTAAGAAACAAAAATTGCGTCCGGGCGATATTCTCGGTGCTCTGACCGGGCAGCATGGCATTGCTGGCAGTGACGTTGGCAAGATTGCTATTTTTGATGCCTGCGCCTATGTTGCTGTAAGTTCCAGCAGCGCCGACACCGCGGTAAAGAAAATCAGCCGCGGCAAGCTCAAGGGGCGTTCATTTCGTGCGTGGATAATTTAGTTCTTATAGCGCAGACCTATCAGAAAGTATTATTGTGGTTTGTCGCGGGTAAAAACCGGCACCTGGGCTGTCGACATCGCAGCGTTATATCGGTAGCCAGCCACGTTGAATTTTTTTACTTCCTCGGCATCGCTAATGCCCTTTTTAATTATCCAGGCGCTCATCAGGCCGCGGGCTTTCTTGGCATAGAAGCTGATAATTTTATAGTTACCGTTTTTCAGGTCTTTAAACGCCGGACTTACAATATTGGCATTCAGTGTTTTTTTATCGACAGCCTTGAAATATTCATTCGAGGCAAGATTTATCACAGCGTCTGACCTCAGCTTTTTAAGTTGCTTGTTCAGCGCATCGGTAATCCTGCTGTCCCAGAACTGGTAAAGATCTTTGCCGCGCTGATTGGCAAACTTGGTGCCCATTTCAAGGCGATACGGCTGAATTAAATCCATCGGGCGCAGCAAACCATAAAGGCCGGATAAAATCCGCAGATGCTCCTGCGCAAATTTGAGCTCACTGGCAGAAAATGTCTCTGCTTCAAGGCCGGTATAGACATCGCCTTTAAACGCCATCGCCGCCGGCTTAGCATTCTTCCGCGTAAAGGGAGTATGCCATTCCATAAAACGCTCAAAATTAAGGTTGCCCAAATTTTCGCTGATACCCATTAGTGCTGATATGCCGCTGGGACTCAGTTTTTGTAAGTCATTGATAAGTAACTGTGATTCATCGAGAAACAGCGGCTGGGTGGCAGTTTTAGCTGGCACAGGGGTTTCGAAATCGAGTGTTTTGGCTGGGGAAACGAGTATTAGCATGCTTAAAGTGTGTCGAAAAAGTGCGGTGGCGACAAGGGCTTCTGTGTGGCTGGCTATTCTGTGGGTTGCGCTGCCCCGCACAATGACCCTTACTTCATCGTCCACGAGCGCGTAACATCAGCGCCTCATTCGGTTTTAGGGTAAAAATGACAGATGTCTGGTGTTTTAACAGATATTCCGGTTCTTAAGGTTACGGGCGCGCATCGTGCGTTTGCCGCCCGGCAGGCGCTACACGATGTGAGTTTCGGCGCATCGAGCGGCGAGATCATTGCCTTGCTCGGGCCCAATGGCGCAGGTAAAACTACCTTAATGCGCGCGATTGCTGGGCGGTTGAAGTTGGATGCAGGCACCGTCAGTGTTGCCGGTCTTGATCCGTATATTGATTCAACCGCGCGAGCTAAATTGGGTATCGTGCCTCAGGCTATTGCTTTGTATCCGGCGCTCACTGCCCGGCAGAACCTTGATGTATTTGCTCGGCTGGCCGGTTTGCGCGGGGTTGCTATTACTGATGCCATAAACCTTGCCTTAGACCGCGCACAATTAGCCGGCCGTGCCGATGACGCTCTCGGCAGTTTGTCAGGCGGTATGCAGCGCCGGTTAAACATTGTTGTTGGCGCCTTGCAGAGCCCTCTTTTGTTGTTGCTCGATGAGCCTACGGTGGGCGTTGATCTTGATGCTCGGCAAACCATCCATGCATTACTGCATGACCTGCGTAATACCGGGATGAGCATTCTGATGAGTACCCATGATTTTGAGCAGGCGACTGCAGTTGCTGATCGAGTTGCGTTTATGGCTAACGGGCGCCTGCTGGCTGAAGGGGCGGTGGCCAGTTTGGTGAGGCAGGTGTTTGGCGATGGCAAGGAAGGTGTGGTCGCCTTCGATGCTTCAGTGGGTCAAAAAGCCGGCCGTATTTTGATGGACTTCGGTTTGCGTGCGACGAGTGATGAACGCCTCTGGAGTGGTCCGGTAACCGGCGGTTATGAGGCATTGGACGCTTTAGAGAAAGACCTGGAAGAGGCGGGCGCGCATGTGGCGGAAATACGCCTTCGCGATCCGGGCCTTGATGGCGTGTTTATGCACTTAATAGAGCATACGTCATGACAGTAGCAATGTTTCGTGCCATGTGGTTAAACCTGCTGAATGATCGCGGAGCACTTATTATGGCCTTTGTAATGCCGGTAGTGTTCTTTCTGGTAATGGCTGAAATTTTTAGCAGTGCTTCTGGTTCCCAAATGCAGATGCGGGTCGCGTTTATTGATGAAGTGAACGACGAGCTTAGTGTGCGTCTGCTCGATGCATTGAAAGCCAACGACTCAATTAAGGTCATCAATACACAAGGGTTGGGCCGCGAGCAACTTACGGAGTTGGTTATCCGGGGCACTGCAGACGTGGGATTGCTGGTGCGTGCAGACGGCCGGCGTCTTGATGATGCTGGAGGGTTCGGGCCGTCGCCATTAGTGCTGATTAATGATCCCTCACGTGGGGTGACTGTGCAGATGCTCAGCGGTCAAATTCAGCAGGCGTATTTTTCTGCATTACCGGATGTTGCACTCGGTAGCGTTGCGAATGTTCTTGAGGATCAGTTTATTGAGTTTGATGATGAGCAGCGTAGCGAGCTTGATGAGGGCTTGAGCGAAATGGGTGCTGCTGCTGCCGACGGGCAGCAAGTGGGTTGGTCGGTGGGTGATATTGTTGAACCGCAGGCAGTTACCGGTCCACCGATGGCCACTAATCATGTCGGTTACTACGCGGGTGCTGTAGCATTTATGTTCCTATTGTTTTCCAGTATGAGCGGCGCAACCTCACTCACTGAAGAACGCGAGTCGGGTGTTCTTGATCGTATTCTTGCCGCACCTGGCGGCATGATTGTCATGGTCAACGGTAAGTTCCTATTCCTTGCCGTTCAGGGCTGTGTGCAGATGTTGCTCATTTTTTTGACAGCTTGGCTCGTCTACGGCGTGGATTTGCCGGGGCACTGGAAACTGTGGTCATTGATTACTCTGATTGCCTCTATGTCCGCCGCTGGTTTGGCATTGCTGGTAGCGGCGGTATGCCGCACACCGGCACAGGCAAGAAATATGGCGAACATTACCGTGATATTGCTGTCCATTGTTGGCGGGAGTATGGTGCCAAGGTTTTTCATGCCACCCTGGCTGCGTGATCTGGGTTGGTTTACTCCAAACACTTGGGTGCTCGAGGCCTATTCCTCAGTGTTTTGGCGAAACGAGGGTCTGGAGAGTTTGTTGTTGCCTTGCGGACTGTTAATCGGACTTACCGGTGTCTCGCTGTTCGGCGCTCAATGGTTTGCTGCCTATAGAGCTAGGCTATAGCTCTATGCTCGGTTTATAATTTGTACTCTAATAACCCTTAAGGGTCATTGTTTCATAACTACTGTATGTCTCATTTATTCACTAATATCGGTGTCATGCTGCTCTGCTTTGTCGCGATGGAGGGCGTGGCTTTTTTCAGCCACAAATACATCATGCACGGTTTTTTGTGGTGCTGGCATGAGTCGCATCATACTGCGCGTGAAAGTTGGTTTGAACAGAATGACCTATTCGCATTCATATTCGCCGTACCATCCATAGCCGCTATTTGGTTCGGCACTAACGGGCATCCGTTGTTGCTCTGGGCTGGGGTTGGTGTCGCTTTATACGGCCTTGTGTATTTCATATTTCATGATGTGATTGTTCATCGACGCGTTCGCACCGGCTATATTCCCAAAAGCTCGTACATGCGACGTATCGTAGAGGCCCATTGGGTGCATCATTCAACCAAGGGCAAAGAGGGCGCGGTGTCGTTTGGGTTTATTTATTCAAAGCCTGTGGCTGAGTTAGTCAAAGAGCGTGATGCTCTGGCAAAGTCGCGAAAGGACGAAACCTTGAAGCCTCATGGGGTTTCCTAGATTGGGGATTATCGAATTGCTGGTGGCGCTGTCCAGAGGTCACTGTCGCGCGGTGCCGGCTGTGTTTTGTTATCGAACCACGATGCCTTTAAGGCATCAATCATGCCTTCTGCAATGCCCAACAGCTTTCGGCGCTTCCGCACAACAACGCGCTCATTGAGTGCGCTTACGCCGCGCTCGCGTACTTTATCGCCAATTGCTTTGTACACTCCGCGTGCGGATGCCACAGCCCATGCTGATCGGAAACCTAACGAGCGTAAGCCCTGATCCGCTGATGCGTAGTAACGATCCGCCTCGTTGAGCAGCCGTTCAATCACACTCATTAGTGCTGCTGAGTATTCCGGGTCGGAGAGTTCTTGCGGAGGAATGCCAGCCTCTACGAGCCAGTCTTCAGGTAGATACACTCGATCAATGAGCGCGTCTTCACGCACATCACGCGAGATATTTGTGAGTTGAAAGGCAATACCAAGATCAGTCGCACGTTGCAAAGCGGCTTCATCACGAGCACCCATCACATAAGCCATCATTAGGCCAACAACCCCGGCAACGTAGTAGCAATATTGCAGGGTCTCATCAAAACTTTTGTATTGATGTTCCTCTGCGTCCATAGCGAACCCTTCGAGCAGTTCCAATGGGTAGCGGCCGGGGATCTCATTGGCTTTCAGAACATAGCGCAGACCTTCGAAGATAGGATCTTCCGACGGCTTGTTATCAATGGCAGCCTGAGTTTTTTCTTTAAGTTCATTGAGAATTTGGCGGGTTACTTCCGCTTTTTGGGGCTTGCTATTGAACCCTAGTTCCTGATTATCGATCACATCATCACAATGGCGACACCAGGCATAAAGCATATAGGCATTGTTGCGGGTTTCTTCGTTAAACAGTTTTGCCGCAGTAGCGAAGCTCTTAGAGCCGCTCTTAATGATGAGCCTGCTGGTGTCGACCAGTGCGGCATGGTTTAAGTCATTCAATGTTTGCTCCAGTCTTCTTCCATTAGTCCGGCAGTGGCCGCCGCTGAATTAATGACCCCTGGTATGCCTGCGCCCGGATGTGTTCCGGCACCAACAAAATAAAGGCCTTTTATGGCCTCGTCTCTATTATGAACCCTAAACCAAGCGCTTTGAAGCAGGGTAGGCTGAAGTGAGAAGGCAGACCCGAGGTGGGCATTAAGGGTCGTTTCGAAATCCGGTGGCGTAAAGATTCGCGAACTAACGATTCTTTTGCGGAGACCTGGCATTACCCGTTCTTCTAGGCTATGCAGAATACGATCACGCAACAGCGGGCCGGCCGTCTCCCAGTCGACTTTGCCTTTGCCTAGATGGGGGACCGGCGCCAGTACGTAGTGGGTCGAGTGTCCCGGAGGTGCCAGACTGTCGTCCGATACTGATGGTGAGTGCAGATACAATGAGAAATCGTCGGCGAGTTCACCGCGATCAAAAATATCTTTCAGCAGCTCCTTATAGCGTGGACCGAACAATATTGAGTGATGAGCCAAATTTTCATATTTGCCCTCGACACCAAAGTAAACTAAAAACAGTGACATAGAATGGTCATTTCGCTCGAGCTTTTTAGCGGCGGGTTTGGCCGGAGCCGTTTCCCTTAGTAAATGTTTGTAGGTGTGCACGACATCGGCGTTGCTACCAACAAAATGACTGGCGATGAACTCACCACTTTTTAGCTTGACGCCGGTGACGCAATTATTCTCAGTAATTATTTCGTCCACAGCAGCATTTAGGCGGATGCTGCCGCCGAGATCTCCAAATAGTTTAACCAGTGCCGCAACCAGTGCGCCTGTCCCGCCGCGGGGAAAGTGCACACCGAACTTGAGTTCGAGAGTGTGGATGAGTGTGTATATGGATGAGGTCGTAAAAGGGTTTCCGCCGACCAGCAACGTGTGATAGCTAAATACCTGGCGCAGCTTTTCATCTTTAATAAAGCTGGCTACTTTACTGTATACCGAGCGATAGGCCTGCAGTTGCACCAAGTTAGGTGCAGCTTTAACCATGCTCCAAATGTTAAGAAACGGCACATGGGCGAGCTTTTCATAGCCTTCCGCGTACACGGCTGCCGAGTATTCGCGAAATTTGCGATAGCCCTCAATATCCTGTGGGCTGAATTCATTGATGGCTGCTTCGAGCTGGGCTTCATCACCCACATAGTCAAACTCCATGCCATCGGGCCAGATTAGCCTATAAAACGGTGTCAGTGGTTCAAACTGTATGTAGTCTTCCCGGCGTTTGCCGCCGGCAGTAAACAGATCATCGACAACCTGAGGTACCGTAAGTACCGTGGGTCCTGCGTCAAACTTAAAGCCGTCTTGTTCCCAAACATAAGCACGACCACCCGGTTTGTCTCGGCTCTCGAGAATAATCGTGGGTATGCCGGCAGCCTGCAGTCTTATTGCCAGAGCGAGTCCGCCAAAGCCGCTGCCAATGACTATGGCTCGTTTTTCTGCAGTATCAGCGCCGTTCATTTTGTTGTTATTCTCATTGATATGTCATTTAAAAGGGCCTAAACGACCAGCCTATAGGGTTATCGCTGTTGGGCACACAATCTGCTACTAACTATTCGTTGTTTAGTGGGTAATGGATTGGGTTTGTGTCAGATAAGCGCAGTTTGCTCGTTTCAGGCATTGGGGTACTTAAAGACGGCTCGCCACGCTTTGCGTATCTTAACCGGAGGCTTGCCCGATAGGATACGGATTTTATCGGCAAGACCATTATTGCCGGCATAGAATCGTGCAATTAGACCCGCACCAAGCCCATAAAAGCGTTCCAGTACATGGCGGCGTTCTTCTGGCTTGGCGGCCAGGAACAGCATGCGGTTTAACACCCTGTAGAAACCGGTCTGCCGCCAAAGTCTGCGACTTGCATTGCGGGTTACTTGATAGACGTCGTCAGCGGTCCAGTTCGGATTTGCTCCCAGTTCTAATGCAAGTTCATCGGCGAGTCTGACGGCGTTGGGCAACGAGTAGCCGGTGGCAGGCTGAAACAGGGCAGCATTCAGTCCGGATCGCGGCACTCCCGGTAGATGATCCCAAAACGCATCGATGTCACCGCCTAGAGTGATCGGCAGCACACCATCTTCTCTGCGCAAAGTGGCTTCAATCTGCCAGCCCTGTGCGGCTGCATAGCTATCAATCGCATCACTGTAGCCACCAATAGAGATATCAGGAGTGTCGCTGTAGCGGGTATCTTCAATAAGTAGGGTGTCTGCCGTGAAGGGCAGTGTATAAAAGAACCGGTAACCGTCATCCTGACTTTGGGTGGCATCCATAATGATGGGACAGGTCAGGTGGTGAGGCGTCTTAGTGCGAACCACGCGACCAACAAACTTCTGAAAGCGAACGTCGAGATGTGCATTGGGTTTGGGCCCGCGACCATCGATTACAGCTCGGGCTTTGATTCTGCTGCCGTTCAGCAGGGTTACCGCATCGGGGCACACCTCGGCGACTTCAGTATTGAGGGTTATGGCGTCGGAGAGTCGATCAGAGGCAACACTATCAAGTGTTTCAGAGGTGATGCTGTGGTAGCTGCCATTGAGTGTGCGTTGTCGGTTCGGGAACCGAACCTCGTAGTGATCCCAACTAAAGTCAATCAGCGGTTTGAGCCAGTTGCGCTGGGTACTGCTTAAGTCTGAGGCATGAAATGACCAAGTGTGATTGCCGCCGAGTGCCGGACCCTGCTCCAGAATCATAATCTTTAGTTGGGGCAGTGCATCACTAAGACGCAGGGCAATCAGTGTATTAGCGAGTCCGCCACCCACCAGAATCAGATCGGCATGCATAGGTTCGGTCATTCAGGCGCTGTCGCTATTGATGAGGTGAGGTTGGGAGTTGGCGTGTCAAAGTAGGGCTGCAGCGTTGCCAGTACTTCGCGCAATAGCGACTTCTTCGGCCGCCCCCGCCATTTTGCCACCACGTCGCCATCGGCGTTGAGCAGAACCAGGCACGGCTGATTAATATCAAGTGTAAAACGCGTTGCCCAATAGTTATTAATGTCGATAGCGATGGGCACGTTCTCCGGTACCCAACGTCGGAGCACTTTGGCCACATCATCGACCGTGGGCGTTGGTTTTTTAAGCACACCAGTTACGCGGTAGCTTCGCAGTTCCGGGAGCGTCCGGCGAAGCTTTTTTTCCCAGCTGCCTATCCAGCGCAGCTTCCGCGCATCAGCCACAATAAGCAGCAGCGGCTGCCCCATCATGTTCTGATAGCTATAGGGTTTGCCGTATTGGTCGGTCAGATCCGGCGGCGTTGCCGTTTCGGCATGGCTTAGCACAGAGCCAAGGAGGAACAGCAGGATAACGGTGAGTTTTTTCATGTTGCGTATTATTGCCTATCAGCATCATGTGCGTGGGTGTTTTTATGCGACATTTCTTGAGATCCTGCATTGATAGAGTGTTGTCTCAGCGATAACCCTCTGCCTGCAATTTGAATAGCTTGGCGTATATATCAGGTTTTTCCATTAATTCATGGTGCGTACCGTATTCAATAATCTGCCCTTGCTGCAGCACTGCAATCCGGTCAGCTTGGCGCACAGTTGAAAACCGATGCGATATCAGAACGGTTATTTTTCCTTTGGTGTGATCGCGGAAATATTCAAACAGTTCCGCCTCTGCCCCAGCATCCATAGCAGCCGTTGGTTCATCCAGCACTAAAACTTCCGCACCGCTGCGCATGAATGCTCGGGAGAGCGCAATCTTTTGCCACTGTCCGGTTGATAGCTCCTTGCCGTATTTAAACCAGTTCCCCAGTTGTGTTTTGAACCCATATTCCATGCGCTGAATAAATGGCGCAGCCATGCCTTTATGCGCAGAATCCTCCCAGCGTGATTCATCACTAAAACCCTCGACATCCCCGGCACCAATGTTTTCTCCCACATTGAACTGATAGCGATTGAAGTCCTGAAAGATTACCCCGATGCGTCGATGCAAGGTATCTCTATCCCATTCTTTTATATCCCGACCATGCAATAAGACGCGTCCTGATGCGGGCGTATAAAAGCCACATAATAATTTAATGATGGTGCTTTTACCGGCACCGTTTTCACCCACTAAGGCGAGGCTTTCTCCGAGTCGAACATTTAGGTTGATATTTACCAGTGTGGCAGTAGTTTCGCCCGCGTACTTAAAGCTCACGTTTTCAAAGCGAATGCCGTCTTTTGGGTCAGGACCATCAAGAGCATTGCCTTGATGCTGCTGTGGCGCCTGTTCTAAGTACTCATAGAGATTGGTCAGGTAGAGGTTATCTTCATACATACCCCCAATGGAACCGAGTCCTGCAGAAACCGCCGATTGCCCCTGACGGAATAACAAAAGGTACATGGTCATTGCGCCGAGCGTAATGGTGATGTTGATGGCAGCAATAACAATCCATGCATAAGCACCATAAAGCGCGATAGTTCCTAGGAGAGTTAACAGCAGGCCCCAAGTTTCACGTCTGATTGTGAGCGCACGGTCTTCCGCATAGACCTTGCGAAAAATTGCCTTATAGCGCTCGAGTAACATATTGCCCAGCCCGAAAAGTTTCACTTCCTGTGCGTGATCTTCACGGGCTAGTACGATTTCAAGATAGTTCTGCAGTCGTGATTCTGGCGCCCGAAACCGGAACAGTCGGAAGGCATCGCCTGAGAATTTAGTTTCAGCAAAGAACGCTGGCAGGCCGGCAACAATCAGCAGTACCATGGCCCAGATAGAGAACTGAGCAATCAATACGCTGAAGCTTATCAGCGCAATGAGTTGTTGGATGAGCGCGAAGCTGCGCATGACCAAGCTCAGTGGACGACTCGATGCTTCACGTCGCGCGCGTTGCAGTTTGTCATAGAATTCAGAGTCTTCGAACTGGCTAAGATCCAGCGTGAGGGCTTTTTCCAAAATCATTTCGTTGACCCGCTGACCCAGTTCGGCGCGCAGTAACGATTGGCATGCGTTGATGCCGCGTTGGGCAACATTCAGCAAGGCAATAATGCCTCCCTCCAGCAACACCAGCTTTAATACCACCCAGTAGTCGGGAATACTGCCAGCCCGAACCAGGTTCATTTGCAGCACAACGGCATCAACGATCAGTTTGCCGACCCAGGCCATTGCCGCAGGCAGTAATCCGGCAGCCAGAGTGAGCAGACCAAGTGTTATTGCTAGGCGATGGTTGGTTGCCCATACCAGTGCAAGTGCCCGCCGGGAATAGACGAATACGGCCAAGTTGCGGATCAGTGCTTCGCGCCAAGTGTTGGCCGGGATAGCGGGATCTTTGCCATGCGGAGATGCCACATTAAATGCCTTTTAGTTGTGGGTGCCTATTGTAGCCTGTTGCCGGAGCAAGCAGACGGCGGAGCCAAGCCAGAGCACTGCTCTTCGGTCAAAGAGACATCAGATACGAGCTACCGAGTAGTGCGGATCGTCTTCAGCCACTTCAATTTCGATGAGCTTGCCGGCGGTTTTAATCATTTTTTGGCACTCCGGACTTAGGTGGCGCAGTCGCAAACGCTTGCCTGCTTTACGATAGCGTTCTGTCAATGCATTGAGCGCTTCCATGCTGGAGTAGTCTGCAACGCGCGCATGCTTGAAATCAATGATGACCTGGTCTGGGTCGGTGGCTGGAGACATGCTGTCTGAAAACTCTCTTACTGAGCCGAAGTAGAGCACACCCTGGAGGTTGTAGATGCGGGTTTTGTCATCAATGTCATGCGGGTTTAGCCACACGTGTTGTGCGCTTTCCCAGGCAAATACCAGTGCTGAAACAATAACGCCAGCAAATACAGCAAGCGCCAGGTTGTGCATAAATACGGTGACCAGTGTTACCACGAGAATCACAATGACTTCACTGGATGGCACTTTGCCGATGGTGTTGAAGCTTGACCACTCGAATGTACCAATAACGACCATGAACATCACCCCAACCAGTGCGGCAATCGGAATCTGACTAATAACCGGACCACCTATCATAATCAGCGCGGTGAGAGTGAGTGCCGCGACCACACCGGAGGTACGGCCGCGACCTCCCGATTTAATATTAATGAGACTCTGGCCAATCATTGCACAGCCGCCCATGCCGCCGAACAGTCCGGACAGAAAGTTGGCGCCGCCCTGTGCAAAGCATTCGCGGTTGCCCTGTCCCCGTGTTTCAGTCATGTCATCAATCAATTGCAGGGTCATTAGTGACTCAATGAGTCCGACCATTGCCACCGTAAGTGCCACACCACCGATCAGCATGATAGTTTGTTGATTCCAGGCAATGTCACCCGGCCATGCCAGCACCGGTATGCTGCCATTGAGTTCCGTACTGCCGGTGCCTTCCAATAACACATCTGCAATGGTCTTGGTGCTTACTGCATCGAAGTAGGTGAGCAGACTCACGCCCACGATGGCGACCAGAATCGAAGGTACGGCATCACTGATACGGGGGAAGAACTGAATAATGCACATGGTGAGCGCGGCAAGGCCAGCCATTACGTAGAGTTGTTCCTCGGGCAACCAGTTTCCATCGAGTCCGCGGAATGAGTCAAATTGGGCCAGCAAAATGAGAATAGCCAGGCCGTTAACGAATCCCATCATCACCGGGTGGGGCACAAGCCTGATAAATCGACCCAGTTTAAAAGCGCCCACTAAGCCCTGAATGATGCCGGCAAGCATGAGCGTGGCGAACAGGTATTGCATGCCGAGATTGTCAACACCCATTGCCAGACCATCCTGCGCACCAATATCAACAACCTTCGCAACAACAACAGCGATGGCACCTGTAGCGCCTGAGATCATGCCCGGTCGGCCGCCAAAAGATGAGGTGATAAGTCCGAGAAAGACAGCAGACCAGAGCCCGACAATCGGATCAACGCCGGCAATAAAGGAGAACGCAATGGCTTCGGGTACCAGTGCGAGGGCGACGGTTAAACCGGAGAGAGTGTCATCTTTCCAGTTGCCGTTCTTTTTTACGAAGAGATTGAAAATCATTTGAAAATAGTTCGCTGTAACCGCGCAATCGCGCAGCAGTTTATGGGGTTAGTCGGGATTTTAGGGGGCCGGGTTGAACTCTGGGCCTGACCAAGGCGTGAACTATACCGAAATCTCAGTTTTCATGCGGAGTATTTGATGCCGGGTACTGACTCTACAATCACTCTTGTCACAGGGGCGTGTGGATTCGTCAGGCTTAAAATAAGCGCAGGCGCCATTGGTCAGGCTTGGTGGATGCCGCCATTATTGATGATCTTTGCGATTATGGGCTAACCGGATTGTCGGTTTGGCGTTATTATCAGGCAGTAACTTCTAATATTTGCCTTTAATCTATGATTGAATTTCCTCCGTTTAGCCTCGCTAGTTTGGTGCTCACTGAGCTAGTCCTAACTTTTTTTATTGTGCTTCGTTATCTGTTGTTAGCGGGTTTTTTCTATTGGGCGTTGTGGAAGCGGCCTGCTGAAAAAGTGCATGCTCGCAGGCTCGCAAAAAGTGAGCCGTCCAAAAAAATCATGAGACATGAGATTTATTGGTCGGTTGTGTCTTCGTTTATTTATGCTGCATCCGGCGTTTGGGTTATAGAAGCATGGCGCGGTGGTGGTACCCAAATCTATTTTGATGTGTCTGAGTATGGTTTGGTTTATCTGCTACTGAGTTTGCCGATATACATGTTTCTTCACGATACCTATTTCTATTGGACGCATCGTGCCATGCATCATCCGAAGATCTTTCCGGTGATGCATAAGGTCCACCATGAGTCACGGCAGCCAACCCCATGGGCTGGCTTTTCATTTCATCCGACCGAAGCTGTGGTAGGTGCTTTAATCTTGCCGCTGTTGGTTTATACAATTCCTATTCATGTTGGTGTATTGATTGTCATGTTGGTGGTGATGACAGTTACGGGTATTACCAATCATGCGGGCTATGAGATTTTTCCCGATAGTTGGATGCGGGGCTTTGTTGGTCGTCATTGGATATCGGCAACCCATCACAACATGCATCATCTGAAATACAAAACTAACTTCGCTTTGTATTTTCGTTTCTGGGATAGGGTGATGAGCACAGATGAGATGGATGTTCCGTCAGAGGCCGCAAGAACTGATACGCTCTAAATCGCAAGCTTAGCCAACTCCACTGAGTACAGCTAAAAACTCTTCGCCATAACGGTCGAGTTTAGACTGGCCTACGCCGCTGATGCTGAGCATATCCTCCAGATCCAGAGGACGATTGGTGAGCATTTGCTTTAGTGTGCTGTCGTGGAAGACCACATAAGGCGGCACGCCATGCTCCGATGCGAGGCGCTGCCGGCATTCGCGCAGGGCTTCCCACATAGGGAGATCGGCAGTATCGATGTCGGCATCGGTGGCCGTAGAACGCACTTTGCCGCTGCCAGTTGCTCTGAGTCTCTTTGGCGTATCAGCGTCTATCCGGAGTTCAATGCTTTCTTCGCCTCGCAGAATGGCGCGCGCACTCTCGTTTAATACCAGTGCGCCGTAGCGATCGGCATCGGCTCGCAGGCACCCATGCACGACCAGTTGTCTGATAATCGAACGCCATGTTTGCTTAGGTTGGTCGCTACCTATACCAAAAACGCTTAGATTGTTATGGCTGTGCTGCTTTACTTTTGGCGTAAGTTTGCCAAGTAGGATGTCGATGATATGCGCAGCGCCAAATGTCTGGTCGCTGCGGTATACAGCAGACAGGAGTTTCTGCGCATCTTTGGAGCCATCACGAGTTAGGGGCGGTTGCTGGCAATTATCACAGTTGCCACAGCTCTCGATTGACGGTTCTCCAAAATAAGTTAATAACGGTGAGCGACGACAGGCTGTAATTTCACACCAGCCAAGCAGAGTATCCAGCTTTTGGCGCTCATGCTGCTTGTAGGCTTCTGATGCTGTCGACTCATCAGCCATTTGCCTGATCCTTACGACATCTTGTAAGCCATAGATCATCCAGGCCTCCGCAGGAAGCCCATCGCGCCCGGCGCGACCTGTTTCCTGATAATAAGCCTCAAGACTTTTGGGTAAGTCTAAGTGGGCGACAAAGCGGACATCCGGCTTATCAATACCCATGCCAAAAGCAATTGTAGCGACAATAATCAGACCGTCTTCATTCAGAAATCGGCGTTGACTCTCTGCACGGACATCAGGTTCCAGACCCGCATGATAGGGCAGTGCGGTAAACCCCTGTTGATTAAGCCGTTTGGCCGTGCTCTCGGTTTTTTTGCGTGAGAGGCAATATATAATTCCAGCTTCATTTCGATGTTGGGTTAAAAACAGTTCGAGTTGCTTGTTGGCATCGGTCTTTGCCTGAACTTGATAGCGGATATTCGGCCGATCAAAATTGCTAAGCAAGGTTTCTGCATCGGTGAGAGCGAGCCTCTGGATAATCTCTTTTCTTGTGAGTGCCGTGGCCGTTGCGGTAAGCGCCATTCGTGGCACGCCCGGAAACCACTCCCGCAGCTCATGCAATGCGAGGTAGTCCTGCCGGAAATCATGCCCCCATTGCGAGACACAGTGGGCTTCATCAATCGCAATTAGTGAAATGGGCAGGCTTTGCAGCAGTGCACGGGTGCCAGGCTGGATCAGTCGCTCAGGTGCGACGTACAGCAGTTTGAGTTCGCCGTTGCGAAGCTGTGTCGTAATGTCCCGTTGTTGCTCATGTGAGAGCGATGAGTTCAGAAAAGCCGCTGGCACGCCCAGTTCGCGTAAGGCGCTAACTTGGTCCTGCATGAGCGCAATCAATGGAGACACAATGAGCGCAGTGCCTTCAAGCAGTTGTGCTGGCAGCTGATAGCAAACCGATTTGCCGCCGCCTGTAGGCATTAAGACCAGTGAGTCCTGGCCTTTTAAGGCACGATCAATAGCGGCCTGTTGTTGACCTCGAAATTCATCGTAGCCGTAAACGGTTTTTAGGATCTGTTGAGCGGAAGATGTCACGCGCAAAGGATAGCAGGGAATCGCTGTAAAATAAGCTTACTTCCCATTGAGTCCATTGATGAGATTGTCGGCAGACATGAGATTAATCCCGATGGAGCTTAGTTCGTTCCATCCATTCTCTGAAAAATTAGAGATGCCATCGGTTATTGCTACGACACGAAAGTCGCGCTCACTTGCTTCATAGACGGTGGCGCGGATGCAGTTAGGGTAATTGCACCCCGCGAGCACAATAGTTGAAACATCATGTGCCCGCAGCGTCTCCTCCAAACAGCTGTTATAAAATGCGCCCCAGCGAGACTTGTAGATATACCACTCTTTTTCACCGATCTCTTGAGGTTGGCTTGTGAGTAACAAATTGTCATCTGGCGGAGCAGCGTGGTGAGGGAGCAGTTCGGGTGCGAGTTCTCGGCCTTCGCTACCCACAAGAAACATTTGAGCGCCTTCGCTGAGCGCTTCACGCCGGCATAATTCTGCATTAGAGCCATCCGGTAGATACAGCCGGAGAATATGAACGATAGGTGCGCCTTTGCTGCGGAATGCGTCGCAGAGTCTTTTGATGTGAGGCAGGGCTTTACTCGTACCAGTAATTTCAAAAGGTTGGCCATCGAGCGTGTCACGTTGTACATCAATTGTAACAAGTGCGGCATGCCCGAATTCGGGTTTTGTCCATGATGTGGGTTGCATTGGGTTAGGTTTTTTTAGTGAGACTAATTTACAGTTTATTTAAGTTAACGCTTAATGCAAAACACTCTTTCCGCGCGCGCTATCGTTCAAGCATGGATTGAAAAAATAAACTCGTGTGCTAGCGCCCCACAGATCAGCTTTAACGGCCTGCTCCATAGTGCTTTTTGAGCTTTTTACTGCCACCACAGGGGCAGCCATCATTGCCGCCGACTTTGGGTTTGCGGCGCTGATAGAGCGCTGCGGGGTAATCTTGACCGCAGTCAGAACCATGGATACGCGCTTGCATGGGGATAGGTTTGCGTTCTGGGACGGCCTTTTCTGTCTATTGCACTGGGTTCGGTAGCAGGTGATTGTCAGAAAGCTCTGGTCGGACCGTCAGCCTGCTCATCAGGATGGTACGGGGTAACAGGTGTTACCCCATGTAATTGTTGCAAATTATTCCATCTGAACTCACTAAATCAGTGTGATTTTGGGTCGTATCAGCTAAGGAGTTGAGCTTCATGACGCCCATTGAGGTTCACAGTATAGACGTCAGACCGCATAGTGGTGTGTTGGGCATGGTGCTGTGCGCCCAAGTAGGGCAAACTGCGCATGTTGTTGTGTTTCTTTATTCATTACCATTGCTGAGTTGACTCAGGTCGCACCTGATTCAGTACCTTATTATGTTCCGATTTCCCGCAGACCGGATTCCGGTTGCTTGCGTGCTGGTGTTCAGCATTATCGATTTCGCGGTGTATTTCACCGTAGATAACCTTGTGTGGCTCGTTGCTTACACGGTGCTAACGATTATTCCTAAGGGCATTGTTTGCGCCTGGAATCACCACCACCAACACACGAAAACATTTCATGCGACATGGGCTAACCGTGTGCTCGAATTCTTCTATGCATTGCATACAGGTGTAACCACCAATCTCTGGGTGCTGCATCATGTGCTCGGTCATCATCGTAACTTCCTTGATCAGGCTCGCGATGAAAGCGCCTGGAAGCGCAAAGACGGTACAACAATGGGTGTTTTGGAATACAGCTTTACTATTGCGGCAACGGCTTATCCTCGCGGCTACAAAGTCGGCAAGAAGTTTCCGCGCCTACAGCGTGATTTCATTACTTATGCTGTACTGAGTCTTGTCGGCATTAGTGCCCTAACGGCGTATCGCCCAGTTCCCGCGCTGTTCGTGTTTCTAATTCCAATGGCGCTGGCGCTGTTGTTTACCGCGTGGGTAACCTTCGATCATCACAGCGGGCTGGATAGCGATGATCCCATGAAAGCTTCGTACAACAATACCAGTCCGTTTTTTAATATGATGACGGGCAATCTGGGGTATCACACGGCCCACCATTACAAGCAGGGCCTGCATTGGTCAAAACTGCCTGAGCTGCACAAGCAGTTGGAAGGTGATATTCCTGCGGAACTGATTCGCAACGCCAAGTTTGTGTTGGCCAACAGCTGATAGCGCTACTAAAGCGCTATCGGGGCTTGAATAATTGTCGTTATCCACAGAATAACGTGGAGTCATTCTCTTTTTGGGCTCGCCTCTTTTCCTGTTGATGGGCTATATTTGGTTTTAGGCATTCAATAGAGCAATTTGCAATGAAATGGGATCAGCTTTTGAAGGCAGCGCCATGGGGCGTTAGGGCGATGCCGCGCGGCGGTCAGATGGATGGCTATTTCTATGTCATCAGTGGTCGTAAAGGGATGTTTAAAATCTACTCCGATACTTGGCGCAGTGCAGATGGCGTGAACTGGGAGTTGATGTCGGCTAAAGCGGGTTGGGGCAAGCGCTGTTATCCGGAAGTCGATTGCATCGACGGGCACCTTATTCTTAACGGTGGACAGAGCCTTAAAACTTTTTATAACGATGTTTGGCGTTCGGCTGATCATGGGCGAACCTGGGATCAGGTGTGTGCTCAAGCACCTTGGAATGTTCGTGCAGGCCATCACAGCCATGTCATCAATGGCGATATTTATATGTTTGGTGGCGGCCGTAATTCAACCGACCGACAGTTTTACCCTGAGTTGTGGGTGAGCAAAGACCTGGGTGAAACTTGGGAGCTCCGTGGCGAGTTGCCGGAGGATATGGGCCGTGCCGGTATGCAGGTCGTGTATATCGACGGAACAATCTATTTCATGGGTGGTGATCACGACAATCCCGTTTGGCAGGCTAATTGGCCCGGGCGTCGCAATGATGTGTGGAAGTCAGATGACTTAGGTGAGACCTGGGAGATGCTGGGCCACGCGCCATGGTCTCCCCGCACGGGACATCAGGCGATTGCTCACAATGGCAAGGTGGCCTTAATTGGCGGTCATAAGCAGGGCAAGGGCAAATACATTCAGGACCTGGGCCATGATCTGTGGACTTGGGAGCCAAAGGCCTGCGGCGAAGGCATGGAAGGCTGGCAGCTTCACAGCAACAACGTCTGGAATTGCGAGTCAGTGGGGCAGGGCAAAAGTGATTTCATGATTGAGGTGCGCGATAACAAGATATGGACCTTTGGCGGTGATCGTGAGCGCATCTCGCCATGGCCTCAGGATAACGATGTGTGGGTGGCGGACGCGCCCTGATGAAACTGTTTTTTCGTTAGGTTCAGAGCGTCAGTCTGAAAAATGGCCTTGTCATGGCAGTGGTGTCTGGCCCCACAAGCTTTTCAGGCATTGCCGACTGGGTATGCTGATCCCTTCTTCTTGTCGAAACATGAAAGGCTGTAAAAAATGAAGGCAAAAGCCCCAGAGAAAATATGCATTTTTGTCGATGTGCAAAACATCTACTACACCTGTCGTGAGGCCTATGGGCGTAATTTCAATTACAGTGCTTTTTGGGCCAGAGTGACTGACGGCAATGAGCTGGTTGGTGCTTATGCCTATGCCACTGATCGAGGCGATGAAAAACAGCAGCAGTTTCAGAATATTCTGCGGGCTACAGGCTTTACCGTGTTGCTGAAGCCTTTGGTCAAGCGAGCCGATGGGTCTACCAAGGCTGACTGGGATGTCGGTATTGCGCTGGATGTATACGAGGCGGCGTCAGAGTGTGACAAGGTGGTGCTCTTGTCGGGGGATGGTGACTTTGCCATTTTGCTGGAACGCATCAGGCAGCGCTTTAAAACCCGTTCGGAAGTCTATAGCGTATTTCCTTTAACTGCCGCAGCATTAATTACCGCGGCAAGCAGTTATGTTCCAATTGAGAAGGGTTTATTGCTTTAGCCGAGCAAACTTAACGTTGTATATAGTCGTTTAATGACACGCCGATGCCAATGCGCTGTATGCGCGCATCGTAGTCGAGCAGGCTTTCACCATAGCCATTCCAATACTGGGCATAAACCCGCAACGATTTTGTCATCGGGTAACTCCAGGTAAGCTCTAGGCCATTTTCTTCTGTGCCAGGCCTGAACATGGCGGTGAAGGTGTTTTTATTGGGCGCGTATGCCACCCGAATATCGCCGATACCATAGTAGCGATACATGTTCGGGTTGTTGTCGTCTTCATCATCTTCCGGCAGCCTGTACCAAGCCCGCAGCTCAACGGCCACGTTATTAAAATCCAAATACAGGCGCCCCATAATTCTATCCCAGCTGCGTGAGAGCAATTGTGAGCGACCATTGGACTGGTGATTAATACCGATATTGAAACCCGCAATATTCCCACCGAACAGAGATGGACCGCCGCGATGACTGAAATACAGCTCCGGCTCGTAGTTGGTTTCCCTAAACGCGGAAGAAATTCTATCGTTGCGTATTTGCCACCACGAGACTGAAGTATAAGCGGCCATGATATCGTTATTGCTGCCAAACATATTGCGCCACACCGGGGCTTTAATGCTTATTTGAAACTGAGCTTCTTCATTGTCCAATAGATTGTTATCTCCACCCGAATTAAGCGTAGAGAGGTTTGGGTCTTTTGAGTAGGTGGCAATAATGTAGTTGGGTTTGAAAGCGGTAATCGCAAACGGATGATCGTAATTTTCTTGTTCATCGGCTGTACGAATTTGCATTGGCGTAGGTTGCTTATCAGTTGGCGCAGTTGCTGATGCCTGAGTGGGCGATATCTGCTCTTGGCATTGAGTGCGAATGGCCTCGACAGTGGTTTCGGGTGCTGCCGCTCTCAGAGCTTCAATTAGGCAGGCATCCTTTGCTTTAACTTGCTCCCCCATTGCATCAGCCGGGGCAAGCGCAATGGGAATAATTGCAAGGCAGAGCAGTGATTGAAACAAACGAGCAGTTGACATGGTTGTGGTCCTGTGGCTCAGCAATGCCGGTTTGTTGAGCCAGCTCGAAACTGGTGATGACCTAAAGTCTATACGATTGAAGCCTGTTATCGACAGATGATGGAAAAAACCTCGGCCTGGTGCCTGAAGAAGTCCACCCTCTGAACGTATCACGATTATTGGAGCTCAAGCGGCAGGCGGTCTGCTATGTTTTCTGCCACTCAGCATTATAAGGACTGCACCATGGCCGATTCAGGCGACTCGGATCAATTTGTCTCTAGCCCTATGAGGGATAACTGGTATCAGCGTTCCTCTTACTTGGGGTCCACTTTTGCGTTAATTACTACCGTCGACGAGCATGGGCAAACCAATATTGGTCCCTATCAGCTGAGTTTCCCGTTTGAGGTAAATACCGGTCGATCGTGGATGGTGATTAGTCGCAATACGTCCAATACTGCAACTAATGTGCACCGCACCTTGAAGTGCGCGCTTAATTTTATCGAGTACGATGAGGCGCATATAGATACTATTCTTAAGCTGGGTTACCCCGGTCAAACCACCGCTGAGAAGATGGCCTATAACACTCTCGATCTGGTCGATAGCCCGACTGCTGGGCGCGAGTCGAGCAGTATCTACCCAAAGATTCTGGCTGATGCCTATCAGGTTTATGAGTGCACGTTGGATATTGATCGTATTAATGAGAACCCTATTTTGCGTGATTCACTCTCCGCCCATTTGCTGCTGAATATCGATAATATTTTGGTGAAAGAAAAGTGGATGGGGGGTATCGATGGCAGTGGTGAAAATATGCCTAGAATACCTATGACCTATGGTTTTAGGGGAGGCAGTTCATTTTGGTTCGGCGAAGTGCAAGCCGCGTATAAGTTGCCCATTCCTGATATGGGCGCTAAGCACGAACTGGTGCATTACGAAGCCAATCGTCTTGATGATGAAGTGCGTTTCACTGTGGATGCCTGTAAGCAGCTCACTGGTATTCCAAATGCGTTTTTAAGGAATGTCCTTGGTGGCATCGTTAAGCAGGCCAAAGCACGCGGCGTGACAAATGTTGATGAAGCTTTTGTATTGGAGCTTAATAAAGAGCGTGAAGAGTAGGCGGCAGGCGCAGAGATTTTTATTCATGAGTGAACCCGATTGATCTGAGTTGTTTAGGATTCAATCGCCACTAAAAACAGCACCGCGTAATCCTGCTTTTGGCAACCGTTGACTGGCGGCATATCGGCACCGGGAGGAACTCTGAATGCCTCTTGCGGCGCGTTGGCCGGCGAGCAGGAGCCCGCTTCTGAGCCTGCTAGCGGTGTATAGCGAGCTGAACGACACCCAAGGTGAGTCACATCATAGAGTGTCGCTCCGTCGTCGAGCTTCCAGCGTTTTGCACCTGATGGGTCCGGAGGAAAAACCGTGAGCACGGTGGTGACCTCACGATCACCGGTGACCATGTATCTGCCCGGAGTCACGGGAAGCTTGGGCGGCTCCATGATCAGGCCGTTCTCCTCTAGCCACCAACCATTGAGATCAAACTGCCATCCCGCTGGAGCGATGCCACTGGTTTCCTGTAAACGTTCATAGTTTTTCAGTCGAATACCTCGAGGACCGGGGTCAATAGGCCAGATAGCCCAGTTTTCTACTCCGGTTCCTGAGTTTGCGTTGGGTTCACCGAGGGCAGCGATAAACTGCAGTGGTATTTGCTTAAAATCTATTTCGCTCTCCATCACCACCGGCGTTAGCTGACGTTCGCAGCCCGACAAAGATGGGAGTGCAACAATCAGCAATAAAGCCACGTTAGGCGTGCCTAGCCGCATAGGGAATTTTTTTCCAATAACTGATGCATAATAATTTCTCGAATGTTCAGAAGGTGTGGATAAAAGGTCAACCCCATATATCGTTGTTCGGTTTCAGCGGTAGAGTGAGATTTCGGCCAGCGAAATATCAGCTTTGAACTCCCGCATCCAACCCAGTATCGCAATTCGATTAATACGGGCAATATCAAGAGGCGCTTCGAGCCCATTAGGTTTAAAGGCATCCCACGGCAAGCGAACAATCTGCCATTCGGGTTTGGCGAAGATGGTCGCACGGTACGATTGATCGTACCACCCGCAATCGGCGGTACGTATGTGCACGTTATAGTCTTCGTTGTTGCCGTAAACGAGCAGTTCCAAACCATCGTAGCCAGAGGCATCGAGCTGGGCATCACGACCCCCAAAGGACATAGCCATTTGAATGAAACCACCATTGCTCTCACGCGTGACGTCACCTGTCATTCTGGCGCATTTCTTGCCCGCTATGTCGTCACCACCGAAGGCGGCATCAGAGATTCCGCCCATGACTCTATCGCTGAACCCGCGCCACCCGCTCTCACCGATGAAGTAGGGCTCATCCAGAGTGAAGTTAGTGAGCACAAGTTTGTTGCTATCGCCTGATGCCGCCATAACGCTGTTCCAATTGACAAATGGTGAAATGGCTAGACTCAGTACCAGTGAGCGTCGTTTAATAGTCATTACGTTGCCGCCAAGTGCTGTTAACTAAGTATACGTTGAGCTTCTGTGAATGGATTCAGAGCCCGCAGGGTGTGCTAAGGCCCGCGGCAGCTGAATTTGGTGGGACTTTGTTTAAAAATTCCTCAGGCGGCCTCTCTGTCTGCTCTTTAGTCTGCTACTGTTCTTCTATGAAACTGTCATTTGTCATTCCCGCCTATAACGAAGCCGAGTGGATAGAGCGCTGTCTTAACCATATTTCAGCGGCTGTTGCGGTTTGCCGGATTGAGTCGGGCAACGAGTTTGCTGTTGAATACATTGTTGCGAATAACAATTCGACCGATGATACAGCGGAGCGGGCAGCGCAGGCTGGTGCTTTGGTTGTGTTTGAGGCCGTGAATCAAATATCAAGGGCTCGCAATGCAGGGGCTATGGCGGCATCCGGTGATTGGCTGATCTTTATCGATGCAGACAGCGATTTGTCGTCTGGGCTGTTAGCCGAGGTGTTAGAAATGATAAATGGGGGTAAGCATGTGGGGTGCGGAAGTTTGATGCATATGGATGACATGCGAGGGCTTGCTGCTTGGGCTTTGCGCGTCTGGTCGTTGTTGTCCAAAACCCTCAATTGGGCAGCGGGTTCATTTGTTGTGTGTCGCGCCGATGTTTTTGCTGAGTTGGGCGGCTTCAGTGAACAACTTTTTGTTGCAGAAGAAATCGATTTTTCTCGCCGTATCAAGAACTACGCTCGTCAGAATAAAAGTAAATTTGTGGTGCTTAAAAACCATCCGCTGCACACATCAAATCGCAAAGTCGGTCTTTATACAGAGAAAGAATTAGCCGGGCAGATGCTGCGCTTGCTCTGGCGACCGCTTAAAACTATGCGTGATAAATCGGCTTTAGGTATTTGGTACGACGGCAGGCGCTAGTAATTGCGCTCGCATTATTTTTGCCTAAAAATTACTTAAAGCTTAGGTGATAAATCAGATTCCAGGTCGTTACCCTGAAGCATCAGCATTAATTTCGCACGTCTCGATGCTGATGTGTCTCTGTCTTGTTTCATTGTGACATGATCGCCCTTTGCGGCTGCTGGATCGACCCATATGCTCCACATTCCTTGTGACTCATTCGGCACCATTGAATAGCGCATGTCAGTGATCCGCAGCGGATTGCTCGGGTCGAGGGCGAGATAGCCTTTCGAGAACCACCCAAACCGCTGAATATCTCTCGCCTGTTGCGAATCTTTGTCTAACCAGGGCAGGTCGCTATCGATATCTAGCTTAGGAACAAAATCGCCAGGGTAGATGGTAACGTCTCTTGCTGCTCGCACCGCATCGGTGTGGTAGCCGTCTTCTATTTCGTAGATCACTTTCCACAACAGCAGATTGCCAAAGCTGGGCTTTGCTTCCATACGCACGGGAATATGCTGGCGTTGCTCGGCTAATTGTGAGCCGATACCCATAACCCGTTGATGTTGATAAAATCCGAGGCCCTGATAGATCAGCACCCAACATAAAGCGACTTGAGCAAATCGTGCCGATTTTTTTATTACGCACAGAATGACCAATACCAGCAGCGGCAATGTGAACAGCGGATCAATAATCGAGATGGTATTAAATGCAAAACGTTCGTTAGTGAATGGCCAGAGTAGTTGGGTGCCAAAACTGGTGCAGGCATCGAGCAGACCATGGGTTGCATAACCTAGAAAACAGTAAAGATAGGTGTATTTAAAGCTGATTTGCCAACGCCGGCTGAACAAAAAATAGAACAGCAGTGCACATATCAGCGCACCCACCGGAATAAACACAAGCGAATGTGTGAACTGACGGTGATATTCCATTCGTAACAGCGGGTCGGTGCCAGAGCGGATGAGGTTGTCAAGATCCGGCGACATACCGGCTAAAGCACCAAATACCGTCGCCGCAACAATATGTTTTTTTGCAGCGAAAGCCTGAGGGACGCTCGCTCCGAGTACGCCTTGGGTAATGGGATCCATGTGAGTCCTTGTCTCCTGATATTTGCTATGAGGCTCGACAAATTGGCAGGCCTCGGCCAAGCGAGCCGGCGAATTTGAGGCGAGTCTACGTATGACCTTCAAGATGCCACTAATCACAAATGCCAGGACAGTTTCAGTTGCACCGGCCAGCAGGTGGAGGCTTTGTCACATAAGTAGCAAGGTGTCTACGATGGGCGTGACCGTGCAACTAACAAACTGAAGCGGCAAGTCATGTCGGTTGATCTTATTTTCGGGTCTAACTCAGAGTTGCGCGCGGTCGCAGAGGTGTATGGTGCAGATGATGCGCTGGCAATTGTTGTTGAAGACTTTGTGAATGCATGGGGCAAGGTGATGATGCTTGATCGCTATGACGTGAGATCGTCTCAATTGTAATGCTGAAACAACGCGGTCTTCGCTATTGTTTATTATTGCGAGCAGGGTCAGGTTGCTGGCATCTAACCCAAAAAAGCGGTGCCAAAGTCTTTGTTATGCCTTATTTTTTGTACTATAAGCCCAGTGGCGTAAATATGTCTCGCTTTTTAAAGTAAGACATGAGTTTTCGCCGGATGACCTTGCGTGGGGTGAGCCAGCGAACCGCATTGCCGCCGTCTTTAGCGTTAAGCATGCCTTCGACAAGAAATGGGGTGACCGTCTCGACGGTGTCAGCCAGTAGGTTGAGAATCTTTTTGGATTCTTCCCAGCCACGTCCGCGTTTTTCTGGCGGTGGCACCAACAGGTCAGTAATCACAATACCCGGGCTTAGGTAACAGACTTTAACGTTGGTGGTCTTGAGTTCCGCCACCATCGATTTGGTGAAATGCCGGACGGCACATTTTGTTGAGCCGTAGACACTCACGGTCGGGCGCACCATGCCATTGCTGCCGAAACCTTCCATGTTAAAAATCTTGCCGCCGTTAGGCTGGCCGTACATGCCTTTAATCGCAATCTGATTGCAGTACATCAAGCCGGTGAGGTTGGTTTGTATGGTGGCTGCAATGGTTTCGGGCTCTTGCATAAACAGCATGGCCTGACCGACTTCGGTGCCTGCATTATTTACCCAGATATCGACAGGCCCCAGTTCACTAACGGCAAAATCCCAGAGCCTCTGGTCGTCTGCATAAACGCCAACGTCACAGGTGCAGCCAGCAATTTTGCGTTCCGGCCAGTCGCTTTGCAGCTCGCTCACAACAGCTTCGACAGCATTTTGCCTGCGGCTTGAAATAATGAGGTCATGCCCATGCCGCAAAAACTCTTTGGCAAGCCCTAAGCCAATACCCTGGGTACTGCCGGTAATAACGATGTTCATATGCGCTGCTCGCTGGATTTATGTTGGCAGCATTTAAGCAGAGGTGGCATTTCTATGCCATGCGATCGGTTCCTG